>DAIEPS010000011.1 GCA_027348305.1 Anaerolineaceae bacterium
ATCCGCAGGAAAATCTCTGTCTCCACCAATGATGGTGACCTTGCGCGCCATGGCGGCTTCTTTAAGTGAAAAACCAACAGTCGGTTTATATTTGCGAATAAAGGGACGGGTCACGTCCAGGTGCCAATCGGCTAATCCCCACTCGTAAACGGGCAGGAGCAGGTAATGCTCGATGGGGAATGAAGCAGCGGCGGTTGCAGTATCTTCAGGTTTTGAACCTTGTGGGTCAGGCTGCAATGGGGCAGGAGTAGGCGGAGATGCCTGTTTGGATGCAGGGGCCAAGACACGTACGATGGGCAATGTGTTGGTTTCAGATTTAATCCAGCTTTGCGCGTATTCTTCAGAGTCAGGTTCGGCGGCCAGCAGCCAGAAATTGCAGGCCAGGATGGCATCCGTGGTCACCAATTCGTCCACATCGTTGATCAGTGAAAGCATGGCTTCGACCATCTCGGCATGCACTTCAGGTGAATAGTATGAACCGGGCTGCTTGATGCCGGCTCCAAATTGGATGATCGGCATGTTTTTAATTCCGGCAGCTGCTGCGATGGAACCAGCCCATTCATAACTGTTGAATCCGCGTTGGTCTTCTGACCCGGTGGGGGTCAGGTAGGGTCTTGAATGGATCCATTTCTCGGGTCCGCCCATACCCCATGAGAGTTCGTGCCCGTATGTAAAGGCATATACACCGGCAGCCATCGTGTTCAACAAGTTCTGCTGTCCGCGGCGCTGCAGGGACTGTAACGAAGATTTGAAGAAGGAAGTATCCCAGTAACTGCCGCCTGGCATCAGTGGAGGAAACACCGGGATTAACTTATTGCGCTGTGCTTCAAGCGCGAGCGGCAAGAAGCGGTCAATAAAACGTTCCACCAGGTCCTGATGAGACCAGCCGGCGGATGACCAGCTCGTGGAGTCATTGGGTTTGTCGAAGAAAACCACATGTTTGACGCCCCAGCGGGAATAAGCGGAAAGAATGGGTTTCAGTTCAGCGGCTGATGGGGCATCAGGAAGTTGAAGTTTGAAATGGATGATGGGCTGAACACCAGCATCAACCAGGCCGGTAATGAAGTTTTCAGGGATGGCGCGGTTGGAATCAGAAAGCAGCACCACCCAGGAGGCGTTAAGTCTGGTTAATGCGGGCAGCCAGACGGATAGATCTTGGGCGGAATAATGCAAAGTGTCTTGGAAATAGTGAAGTCCAAGACGATTACCTTCTGAGTTAGTTTTTGAGTTCGTCATATTGCATCCAACCTGCCTGATTTAGTTAACTCAAAGACTATGTAGCAAGTACTGTGCCATCTTTGTTAATTAACGATTAAATCGTCTGCTATAATGTCACTCATGATATTGGTTACAGGCGGAACAGGTTTTATTGGCAGGAATCTCATCAAAGCCCTGGTTGAATCAGGGCATAAAGTGCGGATCCTATTAAAACCATCCACAACCTCGCCGAACTTTCCCAAGGGGATAGCGGTGGAAGTGGCGGTGAGCAGTCTTTCTGACCAGCGGGGGGTCAGGGCAGCACTCAAAGATGTGACCCAGATCTTTCACCTGGCTGGCGCGGAACGCAAAGGCAGCCGCGGCGATCTTAACCAGGTGGACGTTGAAGGAACAGCCACATTAATGCAGGCGGCCAAAGAAGCCGGCATCGAACACGTTTATTTTTTGAGTCATCACGGCGCAGCACGAGCCTCCGCGTACCCGGTGCTTAAGGCGAAAGCCATTGCCGAACACTGGATCATCAACAGCGGCATTCCGTACACCATCGTCCGCACAGGATCTGTGTTTGGACCTGGCGATCAATTCACCGTCCCCCTCGCAAGGCTGATCAAAATTTCTCCCCTGATATTTTTGATGCCTGCCAAGGGGCATGTCTTGATCCAGCCATTGTGGATCGACGATTTGATCAATGTTTTGTTATTGATCATGGAAGATCCAAAGGCCATAAATCGCATCTATTCCATCGGCGGCATGGAACCCTTGCCTTACCGAGAGATCGTACGCCTGGTCATGAACAAAACAGGTCTCAAACGATACGTTATTCCTGTTTCTCCGGCAACCTTGCGCACCCTCACATTATGGATTGAACAAATCTATCCTGCTTTTCCTATATCCATTTTCTGGCTTGATCACCTGGCCGAGGATCGTACTGCGAACCTCGATAGCCTGCCGCGTGAGTTTGGCATCATGCCAGCCAGGTTTCACCAGCATCTCGATTACCTGATTAACGAAATTTCGAAAAGGAAATAATTTTCAGAATGCCCAACCGAGAATTCCTGTGCGTTCATGCACATTTTTATCAACCTACCCGTGAAGACCCACTGACCGGCATCATCCCCACCGAACCGGGCGCACATCCTTACGCCAATTGGAACGAACTCATTTTCGAGATGTGTTACAAGCCCAATGCAGTGCTTGGCAATTTCTCGCACATCAGTTTCGATCTCGGCCCGACCCTATCCAAATGGATGAGACAATATCACCCTGATGTTTTAGCCCAGATCGTCGCTGCGGACCACCAGAACATGGATCATTACGGTGTTGGCAACGCATTGGCCCAACCCTACCACCACACCATTCTGCCGTTGAGCAAACGACGAGACAAACAAACACAGATCCGCTGGGGAATATACGAGTTTGAACGCACTTTCAAACGTAAACCGCGCGGTATGTGGCTGCCTGAGACGGCAGTGGATATGGAAACCCTGGAGGTTCTGGTTGAAAACGGGATCGAATTCACCATCCTTGCGCCGTGGCAGGCAGACGCGAAGGAAGTAGACCCAAGTAAAGCCTACCAGGTGATCCTTCCAGACCACAAATCCATCAAGGTCTTTTTCTATCACAGCGGACTCAGCGCGCGCGTCAGCTTCGATCCAAGTGCCACTGAAAACGCGGATACTTTTGCACGCAACTTCGTCAAACCGGAATTTGTCTCAGGAGATCATCCTCAATGGCTTATGATCGCCACAGATGGTGAACTTTACGGACACCATCAAATCTTTCGCGATAAGTTCCTGTCTTATTTGTTGGATGGATCATTATCAGTGCAGCATATTGATACCGTCTTTCCTGGCTTGCAGATGATACAGCAGAAAGTTTTCCCAGTGATCAAGATCCGTGAGAATACTTCATGGAGCTGCCACCACGGTGTACAGCGCTGGAGCGGTCTGTGTTCATGCACACCCAATGGGGAATGGAAAAAACCGCTACGCGAGGCTCTGGAACGCGTTTCTGATGAAGTGGATAAGGTTTTTATCGAAGCCTGTAAGGGCATTTTGGAGAATCCATGGGAAGCCCGCGATCAGTATATCGAGGTTTTCAATGGAGACCGAAAGTTCGCAGATTGGATCCAAGAGTTGACAGGTGCAGCACTTTTGCAGGATAAGGTTGATCAGCTTGAGAAATTATTCCAAGCCGAACTTGAATGCCAGCGTATGTTCACGTCATGCGGATGGTTTTTCAATGAACTTGATCGGATCGAACCAAAGAATGCAGTAACCTACGGCGCTCGCGCCGTTTGGCTAACGAAACAGGCCACGGGTGTCAATATCTCAATTGATGTGACTGGAATACTTGAGAAGAGTAAAAGCGGACAGAATAGTCTCTCCGCGTTGGACTTTTTCATTGAAGCAATGCAGCGATTTGAACAAGCCTGATAATTACAGTTTAACTTTATTCCCAAGCAGCAGGTCAACTTTGCAGTACGACTTTGAATGCCGCGCCTGCATTTTTTGAAATACTTCTTGCAACGCGAGCACCAACTCAGCAGCGGTTACCCGGTTTGATTCTTGAGCCGAAAACGCCTTGAGGATCGGGACAATCTCCATCCAGCGCATCAACTCCAGGAGCGATTCCTGGTGGTACCACAAAGTGTCTTCGTAGAAATTTACTTTCAGTGATTCACGAATTTCAGGTGTGATCAACCAGCCCTTGAGGATTTCTGTGACTGTCTTCTTGCCATCCTCAATAAACCAGTCTTGATATTTAATGGCCAAATTCAGGAAGACCATTTTATTGTTGGCTTCATCTTCCTTCATCCCGGTTTTGATCAATGCGAGGTTCACTGCTTGATCAAGCTTCCATTTCCTGATCCAATCGAGTGCGGCGGAAGTGGAATTCAAATGGGAATTATGCTTGTGGAATTGGCTGACAAGGGTCCATGCCGCTAGAGCCAACCAAGAGGACAAATGCTTGTCAAAGTCGGCATTGAGCCTGGCGAGGTGTTTGGCTACATTTTGGGTGCCTGGTACTTCGAATGATTTGGCAAGTTGAGGAAGTTGCAAGAGTGTGGTAAGCATGCGCATGATCTCTGACTGAAGTGTTGAAAGATCATCATGTGATTGCGAAATCTCTTTAACATTATTCAAATAGGCATTGACGGCGTTTGAAAGGGTTCCGATATTATCAAGGTTGCCTTCTGTCCGCAACTGGGTCATACACTCCAAAACACGGGTGACGAGGGCTGCGTTGGTTCTGAGAGGCTGGGCTTGTTGGACGTTGAGCTGATTCAGAGCCTCTTGCATATTCGGGATCGGATTTTGACCATAAATGGCGTACAACTGTTTAAAAGTTTCGTCATTAAATGAGTCGTGAGGCTGTACCTTTGAATAGACATGGTATTCATAACCGTTGAGGTGAGTTTCAAACCCGTGTTCGACGATCTGGTTTGTGAGACGGATCAGATAAGTGTCGGTTGAAAGATCGTGCAGGCACAAATACCTGTTATTTTCTGTAAATAGCCCAAAGGCAGCGGCGATGTTGAGCGAATATTTTCCAGTGTGACGGTCCGCTGCATCGGTGTGGGGAAATGAGTTGACGATCTTGCCCCAGGTTTCTTGATACGAATTATTAAACAATACCAAAACGTGTTGTTTTGAGAGTTGATTGGTAAAAGCAAAAACATTTTCGTTGATGCTTCCATCTGATTGTTGAAAATCAAAGAGCCTGAAATGATCTGCATTGGCAAACAGTTCGCGGTTCTTCAGCAGCGGACTTATTTTGTGAAAATGCTGTTTGTCAAACTCAAAAATGCCGGTCTCATCGAGCATGGGTTTGCGGTATTCCATGCCGTATTTCTCGGTAAGGCCTTCAATTTGGCCGTGCCCAAACATGGGCAGACCTGGCAGGGTGACCATCAGAGTACAGACGCCGAAATATTTGTCTCCGCTGCCAAACTGATCGATCGCGGTGCGCTCATCCGGGTTATTCATGAAATTGACAAAACGTTTCAATATCTCAGGATCAAACTCAAGTGTGTTTTTGATCAGTTTGCGGTAACCCGCATTGTCTTCATCGCGCAGCATGTGCATGAATGCGCTATTGTAAACGCGGTGCATCCCCAGCGTGCGGACGAAGTACCCTTCCATGAGCCAGAAAGCCTCAGCAAGAAGCAGGGTTCCTGGAACCTCTCTCTCAACTCGTTCAACCACTTCACGCCAGAATTCTCTGGGAATGGCAAGGTCAAAGTCATGCTGTGAAATGGAGTACCCAGACCTGGACGGGATAGCTCCGCCGGCTCCGGGCTCTGGATACCACAAGCGTTGGATATGCTTTTTTGCCAGCGTCATGGCTGCGTCGAAACGGATGATCGGAGACTTGCGTGCGATCTCGATGATGGTTTGAATGACAACTTCGCGTACTTTTGGATCAAGGTAATTCAATTGCGCAGTGTCATTCCAGGGCATAGCGGTTCCGTCATTGCCGTGATAGATATACTTCGTTTCACCGGTTCGTTTATCCATGCGGCGAAACACCACGGCGGCATCTGTACGGTCATAATAATGGTCCTCGATCTGGATCAGGACGTTTTCATCTGACGAGAGGTCTGGCCCATTGAAACTATAAGCGGGGAATGGACACGAATCAACAGACAGGAACCATTCAGGATGATGGATCACCCACTCGGAATCGATCCCCATATGGTTGGGTACCATATCAGAAGCCAGGCGGATGCCGAATCTTTCAGTTTGTTGTTTTAAGACTTCATAAGCCGGATCGCCGCCTAATTCATCAGCGATCTTGTACGAGTAAAGTGAATAGGCTGAGGATACTGCCTCGGCATTTCCGGTCAATTGTTTGATCCGAGCTGAAGCCGGGCTGCGCTGCCATAGACCGATCAGCCATAATCCATTGATGCCTTGTGCCTGTAAATTCACCAATTCTGAATCGGGAATACGATCCAATGTGGTGATCGATTGGCCGTATTTTTTGGATAATTGTTCCAGCCAGACAAAGACATTCTTGGCGATCAGCACCAGTGCGGGCATCCATTCGCGATCCAGGCTGAAGGCTTTTGCTTCACGATCATACCCCGAGGAAGAGAACGATGAAGACATCGTTTTTGCATCGTAAACCAGAACCTCCGCCGGTCCTGGGCCGGTAAAGCCGGGTTTTTCTTCCTCTTTGACCAGGTCGATGTTGTTTAAAAGCTGAAAATTGATCAAGTCGCCCAGCAGGAATCCCCAATGCAAACGAATGTATTCAAGCTGCCCCGAAATGGAATCAGGAACCTTTTCTGCAGGCGACTTGAGCATATCTATTAAAGACTGTGTCTCAGGTCCGAAACCCGGCAGGTTGGAAAAAGATTTTTCGATCTGATTCAAGATGGGGTTGAAAAGCGGATGGATGAGTACGTCCGGTTCCCAGATCAGGCTCGCAAACGGGAGCAGAGCCTGGTTTTGAGTGGACACCCATAAAAGAATGAGGTCGATAAGAACGGTTTCCTGGTTGGGGCGGTGCTCATTATGACCTGCGAGATACTCTTGAGTAGAAATGCGTTCTTCAAAAACATCCTGGGGGGGATAATGTTTAACGTAAAGGTTGAGCAGTATATCCAGCGTGGAAGGTGAAAAGGTCACCTGCAATGCAGAAAATACGTTTTTGACGGCTGTGGGATTGGATTGTTGATAGAGAGAGAAAACGTGATGAAAGATCTCGTCCAGCAGCCCCATGCCGTGAACCTGGCTGGCTTTCAGAGTTTTTCCGTTATGGTCCTGCGGGTTGTTGGTTTGATTGACTTGATAAACGAAGTTGTGCAGGGATCTAACGTCAGGTAATGATACTTTGCCATCCGGAGTGAAAAGGGAGGAATCAAACCGATATTTGCCGCGAGCCCTTTTGGTAATTGGAAAACGCATTTTTACTCTCCGGAATCAAGCATTATCGCCTAATTATCAATTATATCCTTTCGTAGAAAAGTGTGGATCGATTTATGATGGAATTGCCAGAAAATACCGAAAAAGGGATCGAATTTGTGAATTTAGGAAGGTCAGTGGGAAAAAATGGCCTAAACGGAAAAAATTACGAAAAGAACGGCGATTATTTCAATAGTGAATTCAGGCAAATGACTTGTTCAGTTTCGTTTTCAAGTTGGACGCTGCCAGTCAATAAACCACCATCCTGCAACCTGGTGATCGCTTTTTGAGTCTCTACTTGCGTCCAGCCGAAGAGGGATTGGATCTGTTTTTCACTTGCAGCTCCCACTGATTCGAGATAGCAGGCAGTGAGGTGATCGCGCGCCTGGTTTTCTGAGATAAAGCGGCTTTGTTCAAGCAATTCTGGGTGGTAGCGATGGGTCAGGTCATAGACAAAGGCATATTTCCATGTGCCAACTTCGGCGATGGCGATGGGCATCACCTTAAAATCCCGCTGGAGCAGATCGAGCGCACGCGTGAAAGGTGTGTTCGAGTTTTTGCCTGAGAGATGGGCTTCACGCCGTAGTGAGAGGGAGTCCAAAGGCCCTTTTTCGAGCAGCGCTTCAAAGATGAGTTTTACTTCGAGCGGGATGAGCCCCTCGCGGTATTGGTCGTCAATTTCCAGTTCGGGATCGCCGAAATTGGGTGAAAGTGCATAGAAATATGGTGCGGTCTTCAATGAGATCAAAGTATTACGTTTGCGCAGAATGCGTCCGTAATACCAGACGCGCTTATCCAGCAATTCGTCTTTCCAACCCCAACTGATGTGACCGGGGTCGTTGTGTCCATCTGCCACAGGGCGGTCGCCCGCCACTCCGCACCAGAGACTGGGCATGGTGATGCCTTTTACCGGCCAGAAGAAGAGGAATCCGCGTTCATTGACGAACTCCACAGCTTGCTGCGGAGTTCGCAATCTCCTGGATTCGGATGTTCGGAATGTTTTTTCTTGATACTGTTTAAGAAGCCCGGCTGAAAGTGTTGTCATCACTGCAATTAACGACCAAATTTCCTTAATTTGATTTTCAGCAATTATACCGTCTGAAAAATATGTGTGATGATATTTGAGCCGCTTCCGCCGATGTTTTGAGACATACCAATACGCGCGCCCTCTACCTGAGTACCGGCTGCTTCGCCGCGCAGTTGCTGGACAACTTCAACGATCTGGTACATCCCTGTCGCGCCCACCGGATGCCCGCGGGCTTTTAACCCGCCGCGTGTGGCAATGGGGATCTTACCGGTAGGCGTGATCTCTCCATCTAAAGCCAGTTGAGGACCCTTGCCGCGTTCTGCAAAACCGTTGGCTTCTAGAGAAAGAGTCGCCATGATCGAAAAGGCGTCGTGCAGTTCAAAAAGATCAATATCCGCTGGGGTAATGCCGGCCTGTGAATAAGCTTGCTTGCCTGATTCATAAGCTGCCTTGAGCCAGAGCGGATCTTTGCGGTGGTCAATGGCGATGGTATCGGTCGCCGCAGCAGATCCGATCACACGGATAACACGGCGGCCGGCAGATTTCACCAGATCGAGCGGCACGACCACGGCAGCAGCCGCGCCGTCGCCGATTGCGGAGGCATCCATCAGGTTGATGGGATCCGCGATCATACCGGCTTTGAGATATTTCTCTATGCTGGTGGGTTCATGGAACCTGGCAAAGGGGTTATGTACGGCGTTGGCATGTGCATTCACTGCGAATGGCGCAAAAGCCTCTTTTCCCCAGCCGTATTCGTACATATAACGGCGCATGATCAAGGCATTTAACGCCACAAAAGATAAACCCTGATCGGCTTCCCAATCGGCATCCGCAGCGGTGGCCAGTTGCGCGGTGATCTCATCGCCGGGGCTGTCGGTCATTTTCTCGACTCCCACGGCCAGCGCGGTTTGCACCTGACCTGAAGCGACTGCCATCACAGCGGTGCGAAAGCTTGCGGAACCTGAACTGCAGGCAGCCTCAAGCCGGATGGCCTCAGCATGGCGCATTCCGATCCAATCTGCGATGTAAGCTCCCAGGTGCTGCTGGTGATTTGCCGACCCGGACATCATGTTACCGACATAGACGGTATCCACTCTTTGCAGGCCTGAATCCAGCAAGGCCGAAAGGGCGGCATCCCCGGCCAATTCACGCAGGGATTTATCCCAGCTTTCATCCACTTTTACTTGCCCAATTCCAATTACGGCGACTTCTCGCATAATGAGTCCTTTATGTATTTGTTCTTCTTCGATTATATCGGTGAACCCTATCAGGAACTATCAAATTATTGGCAATTGTTGAAAAAACAGAACATTAACTAACGCAAAAAGACTAGGGTTTGCCTTTTTTGAATTATTGAAATTTGTTTTTTGGGCTGATTATCGATGAAAAAAGTCGGTTCTCTTTCATGTGATTAAGTAAACCAGCCTGCTATTTTATCTCTGGTGGAACTTTCGCAATACTCGGCAAAAAACTTGACATGTGGTTTATACTTAAAACGTAGAATAAAAATTCTACGATCATAAAGTCATATTGTTCCTTAAAAACTTCATCCAGCGCTATTTCGGTCGATTAAGGTGGAAACTTAAAAAATACTCTATATTTCATCGCGATTTGTGCATTAATTCAAATCGAAACAAATAGGTAAAAATTTGATATTTGTAGCTAAAAAAGTATTTGTTTTTATTTGTTTTCGATTTAACCAAACAAAGATTCAAATCACCTTAAAAACAAATGGTTATCTCGATAATACAGATGTGCTCCAGCAGTATTACCTTGAGTCTTCCATAATTGGTAAGAATCCAATAGCAGTTGATTAATTGGATGTTGATGCCAGGGTAGCGTATAATTCGGGTTATCTGACATCAAGAAAGATCGATAACCCGCTTATGCAAAACCACAAGAGAATCATTATCGCATTGTGTTTTACTCTCATCCTGGCTTCATGTTCGACTGCGCTCAATGGGGTGGCAGCACCATCCACAGGAAGACTTGAAACAAACCCGGCTGGGGTCTCTGCATCTGCCACGCCATTTCAACCTGAGAAAAAACCGGAAAATATATATTTTTCCTCTTCAGTGCCGCAAGAGTGGATCCAGAAAGTTGGAAATCTTAAGATCACGCAGGACGAGAGTGATGCAGACCTGATCCTGGATCTGGCGGGACGATCTGACAACCTCCCAAGTTTTGCATCATTTCAACGTGTCTATGCAGTGGGAGCACCTTTTGATACTGCGATGGATGGCATCTCCCTGTTGGAATTGCGCGCCATCTGGTCTGTTGGAACCCCTTCAATCCTGGGCTATACCAAACTTATGATGACCGAAGCTACTCAAAAAATGATGACTATCCTTTGGGGGCAACCCTTACAGACAGCGGTCACGATTGCCAGTCAACAGGATTTAGCCGCGGAATTGTGGAAGAACACCGATACTTTGGCCATCGTCCCATTTGAAGATATTGAACCCCGCATCAAGGTGTTAAAAGTAGATGGCATCAGCCCGATCGACCGGCCGATGGATTTGGAAAACTATGGGTTAGTGGCTCATTATTACCTCACCGGGTCTGAAGAGACAGCGAAGCTGCTGCAGCCTGAGATCGAACAACTTAAAGCTTTGATCCCAGCCACCAACCGCGACGAATCCAAGATGACCGTGGTGATGATGACCGGCACGACCGCGCTGGCCAGGGTGACATTGAAGAAAATTGAGTTGAACGGCTACGAGTATCCAATTGACCAGGTCAAGGATTGGTTCCTGAGTGCGGACTTGCGGCATGTGAGCAATGAAGTATCTTTCATGGAAGGCTGCGAGTACACCGATGCGTTCACCATGCAGTTTTGTTCCAAGCCGGACCAGATCAAGGTGCTTGAGAATATCGGTGTCAATGTGGTGGAATCCACGGGAAACCACATGAATGATTATGGATGGAAACCCTTTGCTTCAACACTGCAAATGTATAAAGACCTCGGTTGGTTAAATTTTGGCGGCGGGATCAATGAAGAAGCCGCTCTCCAACCGGCGACCACAGAGGTCAACGGCAACAAGATCGCTTTTATTGGCTGCAATCCCGTCGGTTTTGAAACAGCCTGGGCTACAGAGTCACGGGCTGGAGCCGCCAAATGTGATTATGAGTGGATGAACCAGAAGATCACGGAACTTAAATCTCAGGGGTATGTCGTGATCACGACCTTCCAGGCCTGGGAAATAGACAGGCAAATGTATGATGAGTACTACCGTAAGGTCTTCAAAGACGCGGCCAATGCCGGCGCGGATATCGTCCAGGGGTCCCAGGCGCATGTGCCAATGGGGTTTGAGTTTGTCAATAACAGTCTGATCCATTACGGGTTGGGGAATTTCCTTTTTGACCAAATGGAACCGCACAATATCCGCGAGTTCTACGACCGCCATATCATATACAATGGTAAGTACATCAGCACCGAACTTTTAACGGCCACCCTGACGGATTGGTCCAGACCGGTGCCGATGAACGATAAGCAACGCCAATCTTTTTTGGAAGAGTTATTTACTGCCAGTAATATGAGGTGAAAATGAAGATTTTCGATGTAAGTGTAACCATTCACGAAGGGATGCCTGTCTGGCCGGGAGATGATCCGGTTGTGCTGAAAAGGCGGACCAAAATTGAAGAAGGCGCTCACGCCAATGTATCTTTCTTGAAGCTCAGCGCTCATACAGGTACGCATGTGGATGCACCGTATCACTTCATCGCCGACGGCTCCAAAGTGGATGAAATGCCCCTCGATGTACTGATGGGGCCTGCCCAGGTGGTGGAAGTGCCGGATTCGGTGAAAGTCATCACCGCTGAAGTGATCGCCGGGTTGAACATAGCCGGTGAACCCAAACGTCTTTTGTTCAAGACCAGCAATTCACACTATTGGGATCTGACCTCTGATGAATTCCAGACCAGATTCGTGGGGATCGATTTGAGCGCGTCGGAAGAATTGGTCAGACGCGGTTTCAAACTGGTTGGCATTGACTACCTTTCTGCCTCTCCTTACAAGATCAGTAAACCCACGCATGATGTTTTGTTGGGTGCCAAGATGGTCATCATCGAAGGCCTCGATTTGCGTGGGGTTGGTGCAGGGCTTTACAATCTGTATTGCCTGCCCCTGAAATTGCACGGCGCGGACGGAGCTCCAGCGCGAGTAGTGTTGACACAGGATTAATTTTGGTTTTGTTTCATATTAAAATTCCCTCACCCCGCACCCCTCTCCCAAGCCTGGGAGAGGGGACGGGGGAGAGGGCGAGATCAAAAACTTTTATTAGGAATAGTGTTATTTCCGCGAGGCAAAATGATCGATCTTCCTGATGATGATATCCTCCCGCTTTCCATGGAACATAATTTTTGGACATGGTCAGCACAGTCCAAAGTCAGCCCGATCGCCATCAAACGTGCCAAGGGTGTATATTTTTGGGACGTGCAGGACAAACGTTATCTTGATCTGAACTCAATGACCATGTGCGTCAATATTGGCCATGGGGATGAGCGAGTGATCAATGCCATGGTGGACCAGGTGCGCGAATTGCCTTACGCGGCTCCGGGGATGGCAACCAAACCGCGGGCAATGCTCGGCAGATTGTTGAGCGAGATCTGTCCGCCCGGGTTGACCAAATTTCTCTATACCCTTGGCGGTGCGGATGCCAACGAGAACGCCATAAAACTGGCTCGGGCTTATACCGGCAAGCACAAAATCCTAGCCAGATACCGTTCGTATCACGGCGCCTCATATGGTGCAATCGCCGCCACAGGTGATCCGCGACGGGTGGCCTGGGAACCGACGGTGATGCCGGGTGTGGTGCATTTTCTTGACCCCTATCGTTACCGCTCCACATTTCACCGCATGAACCCCAATATCAGCGATGAAGAGTTTGCCCGCGATTATTTGAACCACCTCGAAGAGATCATCCAGTATGAAGGACCTGACACCATCGCGGCCATCATGATGGAGTCTGTCACCGGTACCAACGGCATCTTCATTCCGCCGGCCGGGTACATGCAGGGGGTACGGAAGTTGTGCAATAAATATCACATCGTAATGATCGCAGACGAAGTGATGAGCGGATTCGGGCGCACGGGAGAGTGGTTCGCCGTGAACCACTGGAAGGTTGTACCGGATATCATGACCATGGCCAAAGGGTTGACTTCGGCTTACGCCCCGCTCGGGGCAGTGGCAATGAAACCTGAGATCGCAGCCACTTTCAATGACCGCGTGTTTCAGGGTGGATTGACTTACAACGCGCACCCGGTATCGATGGCGGCAGCGATTGCCAATATCCAGGTTATCCAGCAGGACCATCTCGTTGAAAGATCCAGGCAAACCGGCGCCGTTATGGCTGAAATGCTGGCTGAACTGGTTGAGCGGCATGCCTCTGTGGGTGAAGTGCGCTCCATTGGACTGTTTGGCGCCATTGAACTGGTAAAGAACAAGGCCACACGAGAACCTGCAGCGCCATTTGGCATGGGCAGCACAGAGATGTCGGCTTTAAAACAGTATTTGCTGGATCATGGAGTGTATCTTTATACGCATTGGAACATCATATTATTGATCCCTCCGTTGATCATCACTGAAAGTGAATTGGCCGAGGGGTTTGAAGTGCTTGAAAAAGCGATCGACATTACAGACAAAATTGCGAAGAATCGGGAGTAAGAGATGGATGTTATTGAAAAAGTTGTGGTTCTTGGTGCTGGTCCGGCGGGACTTTCTGCAGCGTTATACGCTGCACGGGCAGAATTAACACCGTTGGTGCTCACTGGTTTGGAACCCGGCGGGCAAGCCGCGCTAACCAACACCATAGAAAATTATCCCGGCTTTCCTGATGGCGTGGGCGGCGCTGAATTGGGTGAGCTCTTTCAAAAACAAGCTGAACGTTTCGGCGCCAGGATAGAATTCGACTCCGTAACGGCCGTGGATTTTAGTTCGCGACCCTTTAAGATCACCACTTACGCAAGAGAGATCAAAGCGGATTCCGTGATCATTGCCACAGGCGCCAGCCCGGTCAAGCTGAATGTGCCGGGCGAGGATACCCTGGTCGGTAAGGGTGTTTCTTACTGCGCCACCTGTGACGGATGGTTCTTCAAAGAGAAAAAAGTTACCGTGGTTGGCGGCGGCGACAGCGCGCTTGAAGAAGCGATCTTCCTGACCCGCTATGCCAGTGAAGTGACCATCATCCACAGGCGTGATGCCTTCCGTGCCGGTGCTCTGCTGCAAAAACGCATGCACGATAACCCCAAGATCAAACTGGTATTGGATTCCGTGGTCAAAGAGATCAGAGGCAGCGGTAAGGTCGAGAATCTTTTGATCTCAAATGTGAAAACAGGTAAGGAATCCGTATTGGAAACCGATGGCATTTTCATTTTCATCGGTCATACTCCGAACAATGACCTATACAAGGGCCAGCTAGAAATGGACGAACGCGGGTTTATCAAAGTGGATGCCAAAATGCACACCAGTGTTGAGGGGGTTTATGCCTCAGGTGAAGCCGCGGATTCTGACTTCAAACAGGTGATCACGTCTGCAGGCATGGGGGCAGCCGCCGCCATTGAAGCAGGGCGTTTCCTGTCTGAATAGAATTGATCACTCATTCAAAAAGACTCCCTTTCGGGAGTTTTTTGTTTGGTCAAAACGATGAACCGGATTCTTTTGTAGACTTTCCATTCATGCAGCAACTTGGGTAACAAAAAGCCACCTGGAAATTCAGGTGGCTTTGACTGTGTTCGGGGTTTTGATTATGGGGTGGCGGTGGGTGAAACGTTGGATCCGGTGCCGGTTCCAGACCAACCAAAGACGCGGAAGAGGCTGACGGTGCCGAAATTGACGTAGATCGGTTCACCATCTGTGGTGCTGCCGCTTTGTCTCACCACGACCACAGACCATCTGAAGATATGGTTGGTGTTATCCAATGGGCGCATGCTTGCGGGGACGATGAATTTGGTCTCCGTGACATACTGCACCATTTTCTTTTCTCCGCCCGAGGTCACATCTTCAACGGTGATGGCATATCTATCATTTTCGCGCAGCGTGCCGACAGATGCCCATTGCAGGGTAATGGTGTCATTCAGGTTGGTATAGACAGTGCCGTCCGCGGGCAGCAGCAGGCTGGCCTGAGCGTATGGCGGGGGAAGAGTCGGGGTTGGGGTTGGGCCGGCAGTTGGCTTTCTTTCACACAATGGCAGGGATAACTGCATCCCTGTGTAGACTACATCCGAGGCCATGTTGTTGAACGTCTTGATGGATTCCATGCTGATGTTGTAATTCAAGGAAATGCCCATCAGAGTGTCGCCATCAACAACAGTATAAGGGACAGTACCGCAGGCATTTTCGGTGGCTTCCTGGGCACTCAGGGTGGCGGTAGGCATGGGTGAAGCGGTGGGCGTCGGAACAGGAACCATAATGGTTTGTCCCTCGGTCAGTGTCAAACAATCTGCATCCAAATTATTAAGTTTTACGATGCTGTTGACTGAAACACCATACATGGCGGCGATCAAGCTGCATGAATCCTGCGCCTTGACGACATAGCTGACTGGCGGCAGGTTGGTGGGGGTTGGCGCCATTGTGGGTTCCGTGGTGGGCGCTGGTGTATTAGTGCTGGTGGGAGTTAACGTGATGGTTGGTGTGACTGTAGGTTCGGCAATACTGCCGGTGCCTTTTAGAATGACAAAGATCAAAGCTGCACCCAGACCCAAAACCAAGACCACCAGACCAAGTACGGCGGGCAGGCTTAATTTTAGTTCGGGCAGCTTTGGAGATTGCACAGGGCTTGGGGCGGTGGCTTTGGTGGAAGTGGTGAAGTTTCTGCCGCAAACCAGACAGCGAGTGGCATTCTCGCTCAGGCGAGTTCCACAGGTAGGACAAACTTTGGTGGGTGAAGTATTGGTTTCAGGACTCATATATTTTTATCTTCCAAGAGGGTCAAAAGAGAAATTATAACATCACTAATGACCACTGGTTTCCTTTGCAAGGGTTTGAGTGTGTGATATTCTAGAAATCGATGAATAGCACCAGCCTCTATTTTCATGTTCCATTCTGCAACCGTAGGTGCGGTTATTGTGATTTTAACACATTTGCAGGCATGAAATCCTTTATACCGCAATATGTGGAGGCTGTGTGTCAAGAGTTGAAAATCGTTTCTGGTGCTGCTGCGGAAAAGATAAAAATCGGAACCATCTTTTTTGGAGGCGGTACACCTTCGCTGCTGTCGGTTCCTCAGTATAAAAGGATCCTTGAAGTAAGCAGAGAATGCTTTGAAATGAACGAAACGTCAGAAATCACTATTGAAGCGAACCCGGGGACGGTCAATCGTGAGTATTTGCAGGGCATCCGTGAGGCGGGCGTCAACCGAATCAGCTTTGGCATGCAATCCGCGCATCATGATGACCTGCACATCCTTGACCGCCAGCACCAGCACGAAGATGTGATCAATTCCGTAGCCTGGAGCAAAGAAGCCGGTTTTGAACACATCAACCTTGACCTGATCTTTGGCATCCCCGGGCAGAGCCTTACGCGTTGGAACGAAACGCTGGACCTGGCGTTGGCTGAAAAGATCGATCACTTTTCACTGTATTCACTGATCGTTGAAGAGGGCACTCCCATGCATCATTGGGTTGAGCGTGGGCTGCTTGAATCCCCGGATGAAGACCTGGCAGCAGACATGTACGAGACTGCCATGGATCGTCTGGATAAGGCTGGTTTTCTCCAATACGAGATCTCCAACTGGGCCAGACTTGGTGAAACGGATAATCGCTGCCAGCACAACCTGCAATACTGGCGCTTTCTGCCATACCTCGGCATCGGTGCCGGAGCACACGGCTTCATCAACGCTATTCGGACTGAAAATGTCGGCGGCATCCCTGAGTACATTCAGAGACTTAAGAATGACCAGCCAACTGCTTTTCCGGGCAGCCCGGCGGGCAAACCGGCCGAAAAACTTTCCACCTGGGACATGATGCAGGAATTCATGATGGTCGGCTTTCGCCTTACCGATGAGGGTGTCTCAGACAACGATTTTCATGCTTTGTTTGGTCAAAGCATTAATGCCGTTTTTAACAAGCAAATTGACCATTTGTTGAAACAAGGGTTGATCGAGAGGCATCCGCAAAGCCAATCGCGCCTTCGATTAACCAGACGTGGAAAGTTATTCGGCAACCAGGTTTTTGCCCAATTTGTGGGGAATGATCTACCGGCAGAAATGTGATCCGATTTGGATCAGAAAACGTGCACCCGGGTGCCGTAACCGTTGGTTTCCATCAACTGTGGATCGGCTTCAGGGGTCGCCCAGCGGTAGATCCAACGCGCTTCATCCGTTTTCATGTTGATGCAGCCATGGCTCTTGCGCACGCCAAAATCCTGGTGCCAGTGCGTTCCGTGGAAGGCTACGCCATTCTTCATTTCAAAGAACGAAGTCCATGAAACACCTGGCAGCACATAAGCGCCGTTGGTGTAATTGTTGTAAGGTTCCTGATAGCCCATGTGCTTGGAAAGCATTTTGGATTGAATATTAAAATATCCGGTTGGGGTATTCCAGGTTGATCCGCTGGGGGGTGTGTAATTCAAACCAGAGGAAATCTTGGTGTGCAGCACGATTTTTCCGTCTTCGTAAGCGGTTAATTCCTGGTCTTCGAGGGATACTTCGATGAACTTTTTATCAGGGTCTACATCCGTGGCAATAGGCGACATTTCAGAAGGCAGCACCTGGCGGGCATGCTTGGCCGGGATGTAGTAATCCATATTCTCGGCGTATTTCAACATCTCGTCGCGTATACGATACCAGGTTTCGCCGTCAGGACCTTCGGCAATCCCCACTGCCCAATGCACGGTATCGTAATAGAGCCGGTAGCTCTCCGTCCAAACGCCTGGGGTGCGTTGAAACATACTCTGGGTGAATGGGACGGTGATCTCGATCGGGGTCAACCCTTCAGGCAGGTAAGACGGCACCTGGTTGAGTTTGACGGCAACAGGCTGCACCGATGCGCAGTGGATGAATCCACCCCATACACGGTACCATTTGGGATTGTATTTAGGTTTCTTGTCAGAAATCACTTCGTAATAAACAGGCAGGATCTCATCACGTTGACGTTGGAATTTGATCGGACTTTCTTCGTCAGGTCGGCTGTAGACACTGAGTGTTTGTGACGAATCCACAGCGATGCGAATCAACGGGCCACTATCCTGTAATTCAGCAAAATTATAGGCACGAGTAAATGCCAGGCTGGAAAGGGTCATTCCGGCAAGTTTTAGAAAGCTGCGACGGGAGTATTGTTGACTCATATTGTCTGAATTATACCAGCAGATTATTGGATTTCAATGGTTCACCAGCGTGGAAGGATCGCAGCGTAAGGCATAGCGCCGGTAGGCCTGTGTTTCTGCAATGGCTTTTTGGATTTGTTTTTTGAGATCTTTTTGTGTGACTTGGTCTGCGGTTCCTCCTGAAGCTATATGTACAGTTTTTTCGGTCTCTTCAAGAATGGTGATATCTCCGCGTGCCGCCAGCCAGCGTACGACGAGCTTTACAATTTCCAGCGAGGTGGCGGTTTGAGCAGTGAACCGATCAAAGTTAAAAATAGTAAGTTTGTCATTCAATCCATTTTTAATCATTTGGGCGACGGTTTTTAGGATCATTTCTGTTTCATACTCAAGCGGTTCATCTCCAAACCAATAGATGATTTCCGGGTTTACTTTATTAATAATTTCATCAAGGATGGTTTGGGTTGGCGGGAGGGTTCTCATAACCAGGATTTTAGCTGGATTTAGTTCGGACCTGGATTTTCCAGGTGTGGACGTCCGGTCAAGTCCTTCACTAAAAATTTCAGGTTGATATTCGACAATTAGATCGCGAAGGATCATAATTCTCGAACTATTTTTACGATAATCGAAGTGTTGAATTATTTTCGTCTTTTTTTCATTGAGTAAAATGGTTTCTGCTTCCACCGGACGAAAATCAAGCCACTCGAGCTGCACTTGCGGCTGCCCTTTGTAGGTCGATGCGCGCGCGCTGAGAGCCAGGTCAAAGAGACCCTCAGGCTGTGGCAGACCTGCTGCTTGCCACCACAAGATTTTCGAGGGTTGACCCTGGGCGTCCTCGACTACCAACTGAAGATGCTCTTTTGTTTTTCCGATCGGGGTTGCACTCAACAAGCGCATATTTTTGACAGCCATCACTATGGGCGGATTTCCCGCGCCGAATGGCGCCAACTGGTCGATGGATTGGAGCAGTGAGAGGTCGATCTGTGAGGGCTGCTGCCACATGTCGATCTGAAGTTCATTCGTGATGGGGTGCAGCAGCATCTGGTGTTCAACAGCAATATCCAATTCTCGCTGGAATTGTCTAAAAAAATTAGGGACTAATGCAAGTCCTGCGGCCATGGGATGTCCGCCGAATCCGTTCAAAATAACTTTTTGTGTTGCAATGGCTTCAGTTATGTGTAATCCTTCAACCGAGCGCGCTGACCCGCGCATAATGCCGT
>DAIEPS010000120.1 GCA_027348305.1 Anaerolineaceae bacterium
GGACGCCGCCCTTGTTATCGGCGGTGGCGCCTGGGATCAAAACATAGTCATAATCCAAACCATTTTCTTTGGCTGCTTTGAAGGTGGGGTCCATCCAGGGGCCGGTGACAATGAAGGCCAGTTTGTCGCTCAAGAACAGGTCAGTGGTGGCCTGATCCTGGTCGCCATTCTCGGTGCCGTATGCTTTGGCAGCTTCGAGGAATTTGACGGTCTGGATGTATTTTTCGGGGTTGATCATGGTCTTCTTGTTGGCGAAGTCGATGCCCCATTCTTCAGAGGTGGCAGCACCGCTATAAATATTGGTGAAATCCCACCAGTCATTATAGAAGGAGCCCATGCCAAGATAACCGGCTTCTTTGAGGGTTTTCATCTGAGCCAGCCATTCGTCCCAGGTATTGATGGGGGTGGCGGGGTCGATTCCAGCGGCTTTCAAAACGGTCAGGTTACGATAAAGGAAGGTCGCATATCCGGTGAAAGGCATGGCGTACATGGTTTTATCAGCGGGGGTGACTTCCTTGATCATGTCAGCGTTGAACTGTGAGCGGAAATCTTCCGGCATGGCCATCCAGCGATCATAAACATTAGCCATGGCGTTGATGCCGGTGAAAAGTGCACCCTGGCTGGTGGTTCCCATGTAGATATCAGGGATGGTGCCACTTGCGGCGCTGGTCACGATACCAGTGTTCAATTCATCTCCACCTTTGCCGGTCATGTTGATGGTGACACCGGGATGGGCAGCTTCGAATTCAGCGATGAAGGTTTTCATCAGGTCGCCGCCGGCATCGGTGGCGTAATCAGAGAACGTCCAGAATTCAAGGGTTACAGGCTTGACTTCGGTGGCTGCTGCAGCTTCAGTTGCAGCGGCGGTGGCGGCAGCCTCGGTGGCAACTGCTTCAGTGGGCAGTGCTTTTGGAGCGCAGGCTGAGAGCAATAGCGCGCCCAGAATAATAATGCTGATCAATACTTGAATACTTTTCTTCATTTTCTCTCCTCAATTTATCGCTTGCTTAGAATGAATTGCCGGAAATGTAAGTAGCATAATCTTAATCGACTTATTCACACCTCCAATTAAAAGAAGTTAATAGAATCAAGTTTTCACAGTTTTTAGGGTGAAGAAATTTCGCAACTACAGAGTATTACAAAACGGAGGCCTTCTTACGCCAAATTGTTGCCAAGGAAATGCCTTTTTATGCCATCCAATCTCAAATCTCTTGACGGGCATTCAACACACTCAAAATAAAATGATATATTTGAGGAAGAAACATGCAGAGGCAATGAATCCGCTTATTGGAAGGTGTGTATGGATAGGACCGAATTTCAAAATGATGTGAAAGACATCCTTAACCACTTGTCAGACCCCGCCTATCTCGAAAACCACAATTTTATTAACCTTTTCTATACCGGAGAGGAAGCACCGATCTCCGTCAGGATGCATTCACTTCGTGAAACCATTCAAAAAAGCATCAACTTTCTACAGCCGCCTGAGGGAACTCCCTCGAATGCGACCGAATGGCGCTGCTACAAAATTCTCACCTTTCGCTATTTCCAACTCAAAGAATGGCATGTGATCGAAGAAGAACTGGGGCTTAGTCAACGACAGGTGCAGCGCGATCTCAAAAAAGGTCTGGACGCCCTGATCTCGATCTTGTGGGACCATCACTCCTCGCAAACCCAGTCGGCTGACCAAACAGAACCTGAATCCGGTAAGGAAGTAGAGACCTACGACCAGGAACTGATCAAGGAAGAACTCAAGAACTGGGAAATTTCTTATGACCTGATCAACCTCTCACAGATCCTCGAACAGGCGCTTCAACTGTGCAAATCGCTTCTGAATACCGAATTCCACGAACACCTGGACATGAAAGATGTGGATGCCACACTGAATGTGATGGTGGACCAGGTGCTCACCAAACAGGGGCTTTATAAAATATTCTCCATGATCGGTGGCAGCACCGAAACCCTAAATGTCCAGATCAAGACACGTAAACTGAACGACTTCTTCTACGAACTGGCCTTCACCTTCAACACCGCCAACATCCACACTTCGGACCATTGGAGCATTGCCCAGCTCTTTTTCACCATCCAGGGTCTGCGCCACCATTTCACTGAAAAAGACGGACTGACCGAAATCTCGGTGATCCTGCCGGTCAAGAAACAGATCAGTTGTCTGGTGATCGACGACGTCGAATCCGTGCGCCGCTTGATCGAAAGGATGCTCGGCTCCTACGGCATCCAGGTGTTTGGCGCGGACAACTACACCAACGCTCTGAACCTGATCCAGCTCGTTAAGCCCGATTTCATCCTGCTTGATATCTTAATGCCCAAGATGGACGGCTGGCAGATGATCAAGAATCTGAAATCCAATCCGCAAACCGCGGAGATCCCCGTCATCATCTGTTCGGTGCTGTTTGAACCGGAACTCTCCCAGGCAGTCAAAGCTGCGGCGTACATCCGCAAGCCGATCAATCGCCTCGAACTGATCAAAACACTTCAAGAGCTGAATCTCATTAAGACTGTAGAGTAATCTCTCAATCGAAAGAGATCATATCTTTGAATCAAGTTTAGAACCAAAGGCTGAAAATTTTGCCTCACCCCACCCACTCAAAAAGCGTGTGGGGGCTTACCCCTCTCCATCCGCGGGATGGAGAGGGGCAGGGGAGAGGCCCGAGTTGAAATGTTGAATTTTTTCTTATGACCGAAAAGAATTATTCATTACCAACAGTATGTTGTTAGGGCCTTGCATTGGCAATGATTTGGCAGACGAAAGGCAAATCTTCCTTTCGATAATCGTTTATAGTGGTGATTGACTCTAAACGAAGGAATGATCATGGACCTCGAAAAACTGAGCAAGAAATTTCCCTCCGGCATTATCCGAAAGCAGCATCCCTTTTATTTGGCGGATGCCATCGCCGACATCCCGGCATGTCTGACCGCCTGTATGGCGCCTGAATTCGTGACCCACATCAAAGGTGCAGTAGCCGGTTTCAGACCCTTCAGGATCTTCACCATTGGCTGCGGAACTTCCTTCAATGCCTGCCAGGCTTCAGCTTATGTACTGCAAGCGCTTCTGAACATCCCTGTCACTGCCATGGATGCCTACGATTTCGAACTCGACACCCCGCCCGGCATTGACGACAAAACCATGGTCATCGGCATTAGCGAATCAGGCCAATCCATCACCACCTGTCTCTCACTCGAAAAATCCAAAGAACTCGGCGCTTTTACGGTGGGTATTTCAGCCAACCCTGAATCGCGGCTGGCGAAGTCCGCCCGACTCGCGTTGACCGACCCCTTCCTGCACGAAATTCCGCTTGGCAAGACGCGCACCTACTTCAGCACGGCATTGTTCGCCATGCTGGCAGGCGTGCTGACCCAGGAGGATTCCATCAGTGCTCCGTTCCTGGCTCAAATGGCAAAAGTCATTGAGTCCATCCGCGAATCTTCACCAACCTGGGCTCAAACCGCAAAGCAGATCACCGAAAAACTGCCCGTGTCTCAAACACGATACATGATTACCGGCTTTGGTGCGCAAAAAGCCAACGCGGACGAGATCCGCTTGAAGGTGATGGAAGTATTGGGCGAAAGCGCCACCAGTTTCGGCCTCGAGGAATTCACCCACGGACCGAGCGCTTGCTTCAAAAGCGACCTGACGGTCATCCTGCTGCAAACGGATGAACGAACGCTTGAGAAGGCCGTGCGTATTTCAAAAGGCATCGTTTTCTCAAACGTGAATTTGATCGTCATCACTGACCACCCTGAAGCAGATTGGGCCAATAAGGCGCACAAAATGACGCTCCCCAGGCTTGAAAACGCCAGGCTTTATGGCCAATTCCCTGCCGCGGTGGCTGCACAATATCTCTTTTACTCGCTCGCCCTGCACAAGGGATTAAACCCCGATGTCAACCTTGAAGACCGGCACCCCGAATTGGGCGATATTTACGCTTTCTTCTTTCCACCAGGAACACACTAAACTTTCGAGGGTTAAGCATGAATTACTTCGGCATCGACATTGGCTGCACCGCCATCAAATTTGGTGAGGTGGAATTTGGACGCGAGATCAAGACCATTGATTTCGATATGGCGTTGATCCCCCAAACGCAGCGCACTGAAAAATACACCGAGGCGCTGGTCGATCTGATCTCGTCCGCGGAGAAATACAAGGGCGTCGGCATCGGCTTCCCCAGTGTGGTGTGGGAACACGGCATCATGAACCTCGACATTGCGTTTAACGACATCTGGCAGAAAGTGGATGGCATCCTTCGTAAGAAGAACGTGCCGCATTTCGCCCTCAACGACGCGGATGCCGCCGGTTTTGCCGAACTCTACAACCCGGGCGCCGCGGAATACCGCAAGGGGGTCACCATTGTGCTCACCCTCGGCACCGGCATCGGCTCCGGCTTGTTCCTGGATGGCAAACTGCTGCCGAACACCGAATTCGGTATGATCGAGATCAAGGGCATGATGGCCGAACACTACGCCGCTGCCTCTGTTTTGCGCAAAGACAATTTAACCCTGCAAGAATGGGCTGCCCGCCTGCAGGAAGTCATCACCCAGATCGAGATCATCCTTTCCCCGGACCACATCCTGCTGGGCGGGGGGATCAGCTCCGATTTTGAAGATTACAAGCCTTATTTGACCACCAAATACGCCAAACTGGCGCCTGCTTTTTACCGCAACCAGGCTGGCGTGATCGGCGCTGCCATGTACGCGGCTTACCGCGCGGATGATTATGTTTTACTTTGATAAAAAGTGTTGTCCCGCAAATAGCAGGGAAATATCTTTTTTTTACTACCCCTCACCCCCGTCCCCTCTCCCAAGCTTGGGAGAGGGGTGACCGCCCAAACGTTTTTTGTTTGGGTGGTCGGGGAGAGGGTTCGAAAAAAGAATACATAGTCTTTAATCAACAATAACAAAAGATGCCCGCAATTTTATACAAGAAGGATTCATTAGTAATTTCTTACATTTGATTGGTTTGAAAAAGTTATAATAAAAACCTGGTGAACACATTTCGCAGCGAATCGCTTAAGTATTGCCTGGGCTTTACCTTTATCGTGGGGGTTGTGCTTGCCTATGCCGGGATATGGTCACTGCATGCCGGCTACACCACGGAATCGGTGCTGCTGAGTTCGCTGGATAAATCGATCTGGATCGTGTGCGGCCTGAATCTTATTGGGTTCCTGGTCGCATTGTTTTTTAAGGATAAGGCGCCAATTGTTTCCAGTTGGGCCTTATGCATCACCGAAGGCAGTGCCATTTTTGTTCTGCTCAGTGTCTATTTTGACCCGCATTACCTGTTCAGTTTCATCATCCCCATCCTCTTCGCCATCATTCTACTTGAAACCCGGCAGTCCATCCTCTTTGTCGGACTGGTGGTCATTGCTTCGATCGGGCTCTTCTACCTCCACTTCCACTCATGGGATTTCTTCGGCCAGCTTGCCTTCCCCATCTTTCTACTGATCTCAATCTCCGTCTTGTTGGAATTGATCCTGAGTCAAATCCACTCCAACCTGACCTGGTATCACAAGCGCTACCAGACGGCCCTGCTCAACGAGCAGATCATCCGTGAAAATGAGGTCAAGCTCGAGAAACTGGTCAACAACCTCAACGACTACAAGAAATATCTCTCCGCGACCAATATTTCGCTGATCCAGGCGCGCGAAGAGGCTGAACTGGCGCGGACGGTGAAACAGAACTTCGTACAAAACGTCAGCCACGAACTGCGCACCCCGCTTAACCTGATCATCGGCTTCAGCGAGACCATGATCAACTCTCCCCGCAGTTACGGCGAAGTGAACTGGACGCCCGACCTGCGCGGCGACATCGAATGCATCTATCAAAATAGCCAACACCTCAAAGCCCTGATCGACGACATCCTGGATATGGCCTCACTGGAAAACAAGAAATACGAGGTTGAGATTTCGAGCACGAACCTGAACGCGCTCATCCATGAAGTGGTGCTGATCACAGAAAGCGCCTACAAGACCAAGGGTCTTTATCTCGAAACCGAGCTGTCATCACAGATC
>DAIEPS010000121.1 GCA_027348305.1 Anaerolineaceae bacterium
CATGGTCACGCATGATGCCAGCATTGCAGCCCGCGCAGACCGCTGCCTGCATATTATGGACGGCAAGATGGCCGGACCTGAACCCGTGCAGCCTCCCCCCCTGTACTTCAAGAAGGCGGCAGCATGAGAACAGCCGGATTCTTTCTCAAAACCGCCTTTACTCATCTGCGCCGCGGCGGACAGCGCAACCTGGTGGCTTTCTTATGCGTAGCTTTTGGCGTGATGTCGCTGGTCACCATGACCACCATGGCAAAATCGATCGAGAAGATGCTTGTGCTCAAACCCTACGAGTTGATCGGCGGCGACCTGACTCTTGACCGCGTAGGCGAAGACAATATATCGGCTGAAGAAGAAGACGGCTTGAAGCAACTGGCAGCGTCGGGTCAGATCAGCGACTATACCATGATGGATTACACCACCTCGCTCAGTTTTCGCAAGCCTGAGTCAGGGGAGTTATTCTTTCCGTCCATCGGCATGGGTGTGGATACGGCGAAATACCCGCTCGCGGGTGCACTGACCATTTCAGACCCGGTGGATAAAAGCCTGGCACAATTGCTTAAGGCGCCCGGTGATTTGATCGTCACGCGCGACCTGGCGCTCGCCTACAAGTTAAAAGTAAATGATCAGATCATCCTTTCCAACCTGGATTACGGCCAGCCGCTGACCGCTACCATCCGCGGTATCGCTTCTGATACCCCCAACCACCAGGGCAGCAAACTCTACTACTCGCACGAAACCTCTTATGCCCTCACCGGTATGGAACGCACTGCCAATACTGTGTTGGTTAATACCAAACAACAAGATGAAACTGCCACGCTGCTCGAATCCAGCGGATGGCGGGTCTTCACCTCACAATTCCTGGCGCAGGCTACAGCAGCCAGTGAAGGCGCCATTGCCATGGTGCTTAACGATATCGGCCTGCTGGGCCTGTTAGTTAGCGGCATCGGCATCGCTAATACCATGCAGGTGCTGCTCAAACGTCGCCGCAAAGAAGTGGCCATCTGGAAAACCCTTGGCTATACCGCCGGAAAGATCCAGGCCATGTTCATCACTGAAGCCGCCATGCTCGGCATCAGCGGCAGCTTGTTAGGGGCGGGTCTGGGCGTGCTGCTCTCATACGGACTGGTCGGCCTTTTCAGCCGTGTCACCACCATCTTGATGCGCTGGTCTTTCTCGCCCATTGAGGTTATCAGCGGACTGGTGATCGGGGTCGTGACCACCGTTATTTTTGCCATGTGGGCGATCGTTTCCACCAGCCGTATCAGACCGCTAGCCCTGCTGCGCAGTGAAGCACTGATCTCAGGCCAGATCCCTGTTGGGCAGGGTATTCTGCTGGGGCTGCTGCTGGTGGTTCCGTTCTTAGCCATCGCAGTATGGGTATTGAAATCATTCCTTATTGGCCTGCTCGTTCTGTTTGGTTCGATCCTGGGCCTGATCGGATTGGCTTTTATGTTATGGCTGTTGATGTTACTGGCAGTAAAACTGCTTCCCTTAAAAAGGTGGTCGTTGGGCAAGATCTCGAAGATCAATCTCCGTCAGCGCGGATTGACCCAGGTTATTGCCATGGTGGCTCTATTTATCGGCATCATCATGCTTGGGTTGGGCGCTGTGATCACCAACAGCGGCCAGGAAGTAATTGGTGCTCTAAATGGAAACGCCCCGGTCAAAAACCTGGCGATCTATGCTCCTCCATCCGCTGAAGCAGCAGTGAAACAAGAGCTCACAAATAATGCTATTAATGAATATTCCACCGGTCATGTTTACAAAGTAAACCAGATCACAGCATCGGAAAACAAAGATCAGCGCTACAGTCCTACTTTAATGTCACGCTCCGATCCAGGTACTACCGTGATCCACGGTGCGGCATGGGGAACCCGCCCTGACGGTGCGTATGCATATCCGTATTCAAACATTCCCATGGGCAGCGTATTGCAAATCACCGACACCCTCGGTGAAGTGCATGCAGTTGAAGTGGTGGGCACTTTTGAAAATGGGGAGCAGGATGCCTGGCCAGGGTTGAATAATGCGATCCTCGTTTCTGAAGCGCTTGGTCAGAAGCTTGGAACGGCAACAAAAAGCCAATTCTATTTAACCCTGAAACCGGCTGAATTGAGCGGCATGCTGTCCAAACTTGGAAAGGCGCTTCCGCAAACCACCCTGTTAAGCATGCCCGAATTTCAAGCACGTTTTATGATTCAATATAACAACCTATACGCGATGGTAGCCGTAATGGCAGGGTTATCCATTTTGGCGGGGATGCTGCTGGTGGCCAACTCTGTCAGCCTGGCGATGCTTGACCGCCGCTTTGAGATCGGTGTGTTGAAATCCATCGGCTATTCACGCTGGCAGGTGCTGGCATCCCAGGTGGTAGAATATACCTTGATGTCAGTGGTGGTCACATTCACCGCCCTGCTCTTGATCTGGGGAATGCTGGCTTTGGCAGGGTTATATAACAGTATGCTTGCAAGCGTATTGATGTTGAAACCCTCCACCGCAGCGCTCATCGCCCTGGTTGGCATCGGCTTTACAGCCTTAACCGTCTTGTGGGCCACCTGGAAACCCAGCAGTGTATCTCCGGTGTTCGTCTTAAATGATCGCGAGTAATGGATGAAATTTCTTCGTTTCTTATTCAAAGGGTTGCGCGGCAGACTGACCCTGACCTATACCCTGGTCACGGTACTGGCGTTGATGACCCTTGAAGCGATCCTCTTTATCAGCGCGGCTGCCTATACCCAAATTTCGGACACCGAAAGCTATCTCGAAGACGTCTTGATCACGCTGGTTCCAGAAGCGCGCAGTTATTTACAGCCCGAGCAGGATCTGCCCGGGCTGCAGGTTTGGCTTAATACGCTGTCTCGCAAGGGGTATGCCAGCCTGGAACCTCAAGGACTGTTTGACAGCCCTGCGGCGGCGATCGTTCATAATTCACCCATCTTCATTATTTCACCTCAGGGTGAAATTTTAGCGAGAGTGCCTGCATCAGGAACCAGTCAATTTATCCCCTACTCTGAGCCGGTCTTCAACCAGGCTCTTGCCGGAACTCAAAACATTCAAAAACTCAACACCCAGGATGAAAACGGCAATTACTGGATGGCAGTGCCCATCTTCCAAAAGGACCACAACCTGCCCGTGCTCGGCGTCATCGTACTCACGGTCGAGCCGTTGCCGGTCAGGAATTTGACGGATTGGGTCACGCTGCTAGGGCTAGCCTTGCTGGCCGGGTTGGTCATGCTGGTGGCGTTGGCGCCATTTGGTGCAATTTTTGGCTACATCCTATCTAGAGGGCTTACCCGCAGACTTTCCAACCTCTCCACCACAGCCCAGGCCTGGGGAAAAGGTGATTTCTCGTTCATGCCCCCGCCTGACCGCAGCAACGATGAGATCAGCGCACTTGGCTTTCAGATGCGTGAAATGGCCAGCCGCATCACCAACCTGATGCAAGACAAGCAAACACTGGCGCAGATGAAGGAGCGGAACCGCATCGCGCAGGAACTGCACGACACGGTCAAACAACAAAGTTTCGCCACCCTGATGCAGGTACGGGCTGCCCGCAATAAAATGGAATCATCAGATCTGGCGGCAGCAAAACAATCACTGCTTGAAGCAGAGACCCTGATCAAGGCTTCGCAGCAGGAGTTGGGATTAATGATCTCTGAACTGCGACCGGCAGCCCTCGAAGGTAAAGGGTTGATCGAAGCCCTGCGCGAGTATGTTGATAGCTGGTCCACCAGTGCATGCGTTCCGGTCACCTACAAGGTGATCGGCGAAAGATCCTTGCCTTTTGATGTGGAACATACGCTTTACCGCGTCGCCCAGGAAGGGTTATCGAATGTCGTGCGGCACAGCCGCGCCTCCGCGGTCATCGTAAACCTTGTCTTTGAAGAAAACCAGGTGATCTTGATCATCGAAGATAACGGCACCGGTTTTGACTTTGCAGAAAAACAACAATCGGGGTTTGGACTGGTCAGCATGCATGACCGTCTGATCGAATTGGGTGGAAAGTTGGAGATCCGCACAGGGGTTCATTCTGGCACGCAATTGACTGCCAGCATTCCACTGACGAGCACGCTTCAATCCACGGGAGAGAAAAATGCTTGAATCGATCAGAATCGTCCTGGTGGATGACCACAGCATGATCCGCATCGGGTTGAAAGCCTATTTCGATACCGTCGCAGATATCGAGGTGGTCGGAGAAGCCGGAAGCGGAGAAGAAGCACTGCGCGTGGTGGAAGAAACCCGCCCTGATGTGATCTTAATGGACCTGATCATGACCGGCATGGACGGTGTGGAAGCCACCCAGCAGGTGATGAAATTATGCCCGACCTGCAAGGTGATCATTTTGACTTCGTACCACGAAGACTCTCACATCTTCCCTGCCATCCGTGCCGGTGCGCTGTCGTATGTGTTGAAAGATATCGACCCCGACGATCTTGCCAGGGCTATCCGCGGGGCATACGCGGGTGAAGCCATGATCAATCCGCAGGTCGCGGCGCGCATGGTGCAAGAAATAAGAGGGAATAACCAGAACGAGCTGAACCCGTTCTTTGAACTTACCGAACGTGAACTGGATGTGCTTCGCATGATCGCTGTGGGCAAAAACAACCAGGAAATTGCCGCGGAATTGGTGGTCAGTGAAAGCACCGTGAAGACACACATCACCAACCTGTTGAGCAAACTGCATCTCAAAGACCGCACCCAGGCTGCTGCCTTCGCCTGGCAAAACGGAATTGTGCGCAGAGATCAGACTTGATTTGGTTGGCTAGAATAAAGGAGGCCGTTCCAAAAGGAAGGAAGAATCAGGGTAACAGGAATTTGATAAAAATGGCGGTCTAAAACCCGCCGTTTTTAACTATTATAGGAAACCCTGAGTATCTCAAGTCGGTTCTCCCAGATCTTACGATTTCATTCAGAAATACTTTTCCTTCAATTTTCAATTCGCTTTCAGCCGCTCTTATTGTGTGACCGAAACTCTCCCTTTTTTATATTTCTCTGTGGGAATTTGTTATTTCATTCTTGAATCATGATCCCGTTGAAATGTCTCCTTTTTTATACAATTTTTAAAATGATATACTTACTGAAGTTACTTTTTCAGGCACACATATGTGTATGACAATAGAATAACAAAAAGGCACTCTATCAAAACGAAGACTCACTTACCATGAGACTTATATCAACTAGATTCTTTCGCGCCTTGGTTCTCGCCAGCCTGCTGGCTTTGCTGGCAACCCCTGTCTTCGCCGCAGCTATAACCATTACACTGGATAGTGCCGGAGAGGTAGGAGAATTTACTTCACTTACGTTAAACGCAAGCGGAAATCCCGTCATCAGTTATTACGATTCTGGTAACAGGGATCTTAAAGTGGCAGTCTGCGGGGATGCATCTTGTTCGACAAAAAACCTGACCACTGTGGATAGCGCGGGAGAGGTGGGAGAGTACACATCGTTGGCGTTGAACGCAAGCGGGAACCCCGTCATCAGTTATTACGATTCTAGTAACAGGGATCTTAAAGTGGCAGTCTGCGGAGATGCAACCTGTACGACGAAAACCCTGACCACTGTGGATAGCGCGGTGGATGTGGGAGAGTACACATCGCTGGTATTGAACGCAAGCGGGAATCCCGTTATCAGTTATTACGATGCTTCTAACAGCGACCTGAAATTGGCAATCTGCGCGGATGCTGCCTGTACGACCAAAACCCTGACCACGGTGGATGGCAGTGGGCATAGGGGGACGCACACCTCATTGGTGTTGAACGCGAGTGGAAATCCTGTCATCAGTTATTACGATCCTGACAACAGCAATCTGAATGTTGCGGTCTGCTGGGATGAAACCTGTACGACGAAAACCCTGACCATTGTGGATAGCCCGGGATTTGTGGGG
>DAIEPS010000122.1 GCA_027348305.1 Anaerolineaceae bacterium
ATACTCTTTACCGATATTGTCTTTCTGAGCAGATCACTTTCACTCGATCTCGTCCTTATCAGAAAAACGATCAGGCCCATGTTGAGCAGAAAAACTGGTCTGTTGTTCGCCACACCGTTGGTTATGACCGTCTGGAAACCCCTGAGGAACTATCTTTGTTAGGTTCAATCTATACCGATCTTCGGTTTTATATCAATTTCTTCCAACCTGTTCTCAAACTAGTAGCCAAAGACCGGGTTGACGGTAAAACCATCCACACGTATGATCAGGCCAAGACTCCATTTAGAAGAGTTCTGGAACTTGACTCACTTCCAATGGAGATCAAAGCTCGCCTTACTGATCAATACTTGCATTTGAATCCTGTGACTTTGAGAACTAACATTGATTCAAAGGTAGCCTTATTATGGAAGATTGTTCGGTAACATTCTTATTTGAGACAACGATTACCCTAAAGTAACATTTTCTTTTGAGGCATTACGAAGGAATTTTCATTATTTTTTAATTAATTGTAATGAATGATGGGGTATTCCACAAATATGGTAAAATATCAATTAATGGTTCAAAGGAGAAAACATGGAATCCAAAGTAAGAATTTATCGCGGCGGACGCCTGGTTATCCCTGCCAATTTCCGTAAAGCATTGGGCATTGAAAACGGCGATGAAATTGTTTTACACCTTGAGGAGGATTCCATACGCCTCATCAGTTTGCAAGAAGCAGTGCACCAAGCTCAAAACAGGGTAAAGAAATATGTTCCCTCGACAATATCACTTTCAGATGAATTAATTGCTGAACGGCGTGAAGAAGCCAAACATGAATGAGTATGTATTGGATGCTTCTGCCCTACTCGTGCTGCTCCAAAATGAACCAGGCGCGGAACTCGTTCAAAACTGTTTACCAACCTCAGTAATTTCCAGCGTTAACTTTTCTGAAACTGTTTCACGGCTTACAAGATATGGAATGCCTGATGCTGAGATTCGTGACATGCTGGAATTGCTTGGATTGGAAATAGTACCTTTCTACACAGATCAGGCCTATGAAAGCGGATTTTTATCTGCTTCCACAAAATCATCCGGCTTATCTTTTGGTGATCGTGCATGCCTTGCTTTGGCGCAACAATTGAATAGAACTGCGCTTACTTCTGATAAAGCTTGGAAATCGCTGGATTTGGGAATTCAAATAGAAATGATCCGCTAATGATTAATCCGTTTATTACAGAATCACAAAAATATACAGGCGCTCCCCTCACCGAGAAGCAGGTGAAGGCGTTTGAGGTTTTTGAAGCCGAGCTGATGAGTTGGAATGAGAAGTTCAACCTCACAGCCATCCGCGACGCTGAAGGGATTCGCATCAAACATTTTCTGGATTCCCTGACCTGCCTGCAGGTGATGAAACCGCTGCATAATGAGCGGATCATTGACGTCGGCACAGGGGCGGGTTTTCCGGGCATCCCATTAAAGATCATCAATCCCGGGCTCAAACTCACACTGGTGGAATCCGTGGGTAAGAAAGCCGGTTTCTGCAGGCACATGGTTGAAACATTGCATCTTGATAATGTGGAAGTGTTGACCCTGAGGGCTGAAGAAGTCGGCCGCCTGCCCAACCACCGCGCTCAATACGATTGGGCCCTTGCGCGCGCAGTGGCCAGCCTGCCGATCCTTTCTGAATACCTGATTCCACTGCTCAAAATCGGCGGACACATGCTCGCTCAAAAAGGTGAAAGCGCGCATGCTGAAGCCCAGGCGAGTGATAATGCGCTCAAACTGCTTGGCGCTCAACTGCAAAAGATAGACAAGATCACCCTGCCGGGTGTGGTGGATGAACGCTTCCTCGTGGTAATTAAAAAGACAGCCGCCACCCCCGCCGCCTACCCGCGGACCGTCGGCATCCCAGCCAAAAAACCTTTATAACGGATCAGGGATTGATGGCACTCACCGAGCCGCTGGATATCTGCCAGCGCTCGCATTTTTCAACAAAACCGGGTGAGAACAGGTTAAGATCAGTGGTGGTCAAGATCGCCTGTTCGGCTTTTTCCAAATAGCTTAACAAGAAATTCCGTCTATCTACATCCAATTCAGCCAGGGTTTCATCTAGCAGCAGCACCGGCCATTGGGCTGTCTTCTGTTTCAGCCAATCCACTTCAGCAAGTTTCAATGAGAGGATGGCCGTGCGGATCTGTCCGCGCGAGCCGAAATCGGTGAGGTCAATGCCGTTGCACAAGATGCGCATCTCATCCCGATGCGGACCGACTGTAGTAACGCCGCGGGCGATCTCTTCGTTTCTGACCTGTTTGAGTCTTTCAGCAAAACCCTGCTGCAGTTGCTTTAGAGTGAATCCGTCTCTCTGGGCGGGGGTTTGCAAGGGTAAACTGAACTGCCCTTCAGGTTTCGGCAGCGGATCGTAAGAAGGCTGGTAGTTCAAACGGATGACTTCCTTGCCGCCGCTCAACTTCTCATGGATCCTGATCGCCATCTGCTCGATCTCTTGAACCGCGAGAATACGTGACTGGATGATGCGGGCACCGCGGCTGGTGAGCACGTCGTCCCAATAATCCAATTGAGAAGCGTCTCCACCGCGCTCTGCCAGCAGCTTGAGCAGCGCATTGCGCTGGGTAATGGCCTGGTTGTATTCTGAGAGCGCCTGGGTGAAAAATGGGTCCGCCTGCGCGGATGCAAGGTTCAAGTACCGGCGCCGCTCTTCCGGTCCGCCTTCAAGGATGCGGGTCATCTGGGGTAAAAAGATGACGGCATTGAAATGACCGACCACCTGGGTGACGGGTGTTTTGACGCCGTCCAGCAGCACTTCCTTGCGCAGACGTGAACCGCCGTTGCCGTTCGAATCCTGGATAAGGCGCACTTCCATCTTATGCCCCTGGTCGCCACGCTGGTAAGATGCCACCAGGCGCGCCACGGTCAGCTCTTCGCTTGTGGCAACAAAATTCAAGAGCTGCCGGTCGTTCATGGCATGAAAAGATGTGAAGGTAGCCAGGTAATAGACTGCTTCCAACAGGGAGGTTTTTCCCTGGGCATTAGACCCCATTAACAAAAGAATCCGCCTTGGCACGTCCATATCCAGGCGGGAGAAAAGCCGAAAGTTGGTCAGCGAAAGATGCGTCAGATACATGGATCAATCAAGCGGCGTTTCTTCGTCATCACGGGGTTTCCACACTTTATCGGTGCGGTCAGTATAGATGATGCCCTCCAGATGGTCGATCTCATGTTGAAAGATGCGCGCCAGCCAGCCTTCCGCCTTGATCTTGATCGGCGAGCCGTGGCGGTTAAAGGCTTTGACCGTGATCCTTTCGTGGCGTTCCACCTCTCCAACAAGATCAGGGACGGAGAGGCAGCCTTCCACACCCAGTACCATTTCATCAGATCTCTCAACGATCTCGGGGTTTACGAGCACATACAATTTTTTGGGGGTTGCGGAATTCTCAGCACCCTCTTCAAGCTCATCGTCTTCATCTTCTGCATACTCGATCACCACCAGGCGCTGTGATACTGCCACCTGCGGTGCAGCCAGACCAACGCCCGGAGCATCACGCATGGTGTCGATCATGTTGGTCACCAGCATTTGAAAATCCTTGCCAAAATCAGTCACTTTACGGGCTTTTCGCCTGAGAATTGGATCGGGAACACTTACAATATCTAAAATCGCCATCATTAACCTCGTTTATTAGTCAATCAACAGCCAATTTTACTCGTTTTCGTCTTCATTTGCCTGTTGATTTTCTTTTTGAATTTCTTCGTAGGTTTTGATCCATTCAACGAATTTCTGCTGTTCATTCTTCTTGGCGGTTTCAAGTGTTGCCCTATAGCGTGCATAGATCTCAGCCTGAACTTCCGACGGCTGATAGACGTTGTCAAAGGTCAATTCTTCATTACCGATTTTGATCTTGACTGTGCCAAAATTCAGCACAAGGTTGATCAGCCCCTTGCGTTCAAACTCGACCGTCTGGATGTTCTTCACAGGCGCTGAGCGGCGGTCGTCAGTGCCCAACGGCTTCTTATACACATCTATTAATTGATCATCGGTAATAATGTAAACATCATTCTGCCAATCCTGGAATTGGTAGATCCACCAACCCCAGCCGGCTGCGGCCAGGATCAATGCGCCGATATAAACAACAACGTCAGGGATGGTGCTGAGGAATCCAAGGATGCGCGCAAGCACCACCAGTACGATTGCCAGCAAAAAGAACCCGGGGAGGGCTGTCTTCTTAAAAAGGATCCACCAATGTGTGCGATAGATGACCGAGTTGTCTTTCTCAGTTCTTAGATTGAAGAGACCAGCCAGCATGTTTGAGATCGACCCTGATCGGTCAGAAGCCTCGGAGTATCCGCTGTGATCGGCGTTCATATGAGCGGTCTTGCGCCCTGATCGTGAATTCACTTTGCCAGTCAACGCATCGCGTATCTCGCGCTTTTCCGCCTGGGTTGCTTCCAACGCTGCTGCCTGACGTCTGATCTCAAGCAGCTCATAGATCACATAAGGATAGGGCAGCCGTTTAAACTGCAGGTCGCCGGTATAGGTACGGACGGTCACGGTGCCAAACCCAAACAACCTGCCCATCAATGAAGTATCAACACCGATTGAAAGCACCGCGTTGACCGGGGATTCATGCCTGCTTTCGTAAAAACCGATCAACTTCTTTTGAACGCAAACACGCTCGCGGGTCAGAATAAAAAAGTCGTTGCCCCATTCCATGCCGGCCCAGGCACACAAAACAATGCCCAGCGTGAGTTCAACCAGAGAGAGGATGAGCAGCGGCACAAAGTTATTGATCGAGGCCAGCGTGGAAAAAAGCAAAAACGAGAATCCCACCAAGAAAGCTCCGCCCGTGAGAAACAAGCGTAAGAATAGGAAGAAGGGGTGCCTGCGGCTGAAGAGTTCAACCCCCTCATCCGCAGCGCGCCATGGTAATTTCTGAGTGCTGGTCAGCAGATAGGTTTTTTGAAACAACGAGAAGGCAGCGTGCAATACCGGATAGGCATCCGCGATGGCGCGGGCTTTGCTGCCCCTGATGCGCAACACGGTCACCGCCGACACACAGACAGCTCGAGTTTGATAAGTGCGATTGCCAGTCAACGACTCTTCGCCAAAATGGTCCCCTGTGCCCATGACACCGAGGGTTCTATCAGCTTTCGCCTGGTGGTATATGATCTTCACTTTACCGGAAAGGATGAAAAATAGTTCAGAGGCCGGGTAGCCGTCTGAGAAAACCGTTGCTCCAACTGGAAAATTCAACTGTTCAAAATATGGCGCTATCCTATTCAAGTCTTCATCATCAAGCATTGAAAACGGAAAAAGTGATTTTATAGCAGCCAATTGATCAGGAGGGTCTACGATCATGCCTTAAGTATATCCAAACTGCGGTAATTCGCCTATCATGCAAAGGCAATAACCATGCTGCATCTGGTAAAATCGAGGATGTTGGTAGAAACATGGAGTATTGGATATGAAACATTTACGCAACTTTTCATTAATTCGATGGATGTCGCTGGCTCTAATTGCGGCCGGCGTATTACTGTTAGTCTTCCAGTTGGTAGTATTCAGCCGTCTGCGTTCGTCCTTCTCGCCCGGTTCGACGATTGCCGGTGTGGATGTATCAGGGCTGGATATTGACCAGGCCGCCGACCGTCTGACCCAGGCATATTCGGTGCCCGTAGAACTTCATTACGGCGATAGCAGCTTCCAGGTAAAACCCGCCACGCTTGGGTTTTCACTTGATCTGAGCAGCATGATGGCCGCCGCAGACCAGGCCAGGGTGATCGAGTAGGTCCGCCACTGCCCCTCGACCGCCATCGCGATCTGATCCTCGGCGATGCGGTCGAAGTCCCAATCGTGGTGCTCGGCCAGTGTCTCGACGATATCAATC
>DAIEPS010000123.1 GCA_027348305.1 Anaerolineaceae bacterium
TGGGTGAAGACCTCGCTCGCGCCCGGCTCGCGCGTCGTCACGGACTACCTGAACGCGGCGGGACTGCAGGCGGATCTCGATGCGGTCGGCTTCTACACGGTGGCGTACGGCTGCGCGACCTGCATCGGCAACTCGGGTCCGCTCGATTCTGCCATCGGGGATGCCATCACCCAAAACAAATTGGTAGCCGCATCGGTCATCTCGGGCAATCGCAACTTTGAAGGCCGCGTACACCCGCTGGTACAGGCCAATTATCTGGCTTCCCCCGCCCTGGTTGTGGCTTACGCCATCAGCGGCAGTGTGGCGCGGAACATGCGGCAGGACCCGCTCGGCGTTGCCAAAGATGGCGAACCGGTATTTTTGAAAGATATCTGGCCTTCCAACCAGGAAGTCCATGACACGCTGAACCGTGTGGTCACTCCGCAGGTGTATCGCGATGCCTATGCGAATATTATTGAGGGCGACGCACTATGGAAGGCGATCAAGGTGGAACCAAGCCTGCTCTACCCCTGGAACCCGGCTTCAACCTACATTCTCGAGTCGCCCTTCTGCGAAACCAGCAGCAACAGCGACACCGATCTGGTCAGTGCGCGTGTTTTAGCCATCTTCGGCGATTCGATCACCACCGACCACATCTCTCCGGCCGGCTCCATCCCCGCCACCTCTCCCGCCGCCGAATATCTGCGCGGCAAGGGTGTGCAGCCCGTGGACTTCAATTCCTATGGTGCGCGGCGCGGCAACCATGAGGTGATGGAACGCGGCACTTTCGCCAACATCCGCATCAAGAACCTGATGCTGCCCGGCGTGGAAGGCAGCCAGACCCGACACTACCCCGACGGCGAACAGATGAGCATCTTTGCCGCAGCCCAGCGCTACAAACAGGATGGCGTGGATACCGTCATTATAGCCGGCAAAGAATACGGCACCGGGTCAAGCCGGGACTGGGCTGCCAAGGGGCCGCTGCTGCTGGGCGTCAAAGCCGTGATCGCGGAATCGTTTGAACGCATCCACCGCTCCAATTTGGCGGGCATGGGTGTTCTGCCCCTACAGTTCCTGGCCAAGGACAACCCCAAAGACCTTGGTCTGGACGGTTCTGAGTTATTCTCCTTCCAGGGATTAAATCAGTTGACCCCCGGCGGCATGATCTCGGTCACCGCGCATAAAAAAGCCGGCGTCACCGTAAAGTTTTTGGTGAAGGTGCTGCTGAACTCAGAAGCTGAGGTCAGGTTGTGGCAAAACGGCGGAATCTTGAAGTCGTTTGTGAATTAGAGAGTGAGTCCCCGCGGATTGAAATCTGCGGGGGTAAATGTAAGACCAAGGTTGGGTTATTATTAAAAGATCAATATATGAATCGAATATAGTTTTATTTAGGTGAATGTTTACACTTTTTCTTCAAGTTCTGCTTCTATTTTTTAGTCAATAATATTTTGAATAAATAAGATTTTTTTAATTACTTTCGATGCTGTTTTATTCGTTATTCCTGTCAAAACTGAAGGAGGAGGAATATTGGGATAAGTCGTACCAATCCCTCTTTTCATAGTTGTTTGTGTCCAATGAAAATCTGCTTGCAAATCACTTGGAAAACTTTTTTCAGAATGGAACATTATTTTTGGAATAATTTGTGCTAATCTTGAACGAGCGTCTCCTTCCCCAACAGTAAGCAAATAAATCGCATCGCATAATTTTTCATTTAGATACTCTAAACTTGTCATAATTTACCCCATAGATAATTGCGATAAAAAGATCAAGGCTTTTTCAAGCACTCATCATGGTTATCCACATTGCGCAGCAGGCAAATCGTCCTGCCATCTTCTTCGTCCAATTGGAAAGTCATGCGGTATTTCAGGTCGATTCTGGCTTCCCAAATCCCCGGCGCGCCTTGCACCTTTTTGACTCCTAATGACGGATAAAAAGTATCCTCTGCCAACAACCTCAATACCCGCACAGTCTTTTTCTGAATCTCTTTTGGTAAGGACAGAAAGGCTTTCTTGAAGCGTTCGGTGCGGACAAAGATCATTTGTCTGATTCCAGATCGTTGATCAGATCATCAACATTGTCAAATTTTTCAACTTTTCCGGTCTGTATATTTTTTTCAGCCTGGAGCTCCCCTGCCTGCCAGCGCTTGCTCCAGAAATAAGCCTGGGAGCGGTCTATCGCCATTTGCGGAGTTAATCTGATCGAACCGTCCTCTTCCACTTTTACATCCAACAGGTCGCCAGCTTTCAAGTTCGACTTGCGGCGAATTGATGTTGGTAAAGTGATCTGTCCGTTCTCTCTCAATTGTAAAACTGAATTGTCAGTCATAATATCCTCATTTTTACGAATTTCCTAATTTCATTATTTATTATTTTACAACAATTTGAACTTAGGTTCAAGTTTTTCAAAGCCGAGATGAAAAATAATGCAGTTGTTAGTGTCTGAAATCAGCGGATTACAGGATGATGCACATGCTTGCATTTTGAAACCAAATCTGTGTCTGGGTTATAATCAACCCACCTTAATGTGACATCGGAGAAAAAATGAAGAGAATTCTAATGATCTTACTGATCGCCGTGCTGCTGCTCACAGCATGCGGAGCCAAATCAGATACGGCATCCACCGGTTCCAGTGATTCAACGACAGCAGACTCCACTGAAGTTGCCAGCGAACCGCAGGAAAATTCTGCCGTGGCAGCCGCCTCCAAGGATGACCTGAGCGGGGCACTTAACCTGTTATTAGGCACCACTGACAAACCAAGTGTCTTCAAATCTTATCACCTTGAAATGGTATTGGATACGCCTCAAGCCAACGATGATGATACCGCCGTGGTGAACGAGAAGATCAGCATCTCCGCGGACGTGGCCGGCAAGAACGTACACATCCTCCAGATCGACCCTGGAGAAACCACCCCCAAGGAAGGTTACATCATCGGTGACACGGAAAAAGAATACAAACTGGTGGATGGCGCCTGGCAGGAAATGATGGGACAGATCGCCCTGGGTTGGGCAATGTGGCCATTGCAGGTTGTGATGCCTTACGCATACACCACTTCAGTCTATGCCGGTAAATTGGGCATTGAAGAAGTGGACGGCCGCAAGGCAATCGCTTATGACCTGGACACTACCAAAGCAGACCCTGCCGTTATGGCTGGCATGGAGGCTTTCGGAATCGGTAATTTTACCGGCACCGGCAAAGTATGGATCGACAAGGAAACGGGCGCCCTGCTCAAGCTGCAGCTCAATTACACTGAGGATGTTTCCAAAGCAGATGCCAGTGCTGTCATTGCACAAGGCACCGGCTCGATCACCATGGAAGTAACAAAGGTCAATCAGGTCACCGTTACTTCACCCCAATAATATCGAAAGAATAAAAGCAAACCTCCGATTTCAGAAAAAAGAAATCGGAGATTTTTTATTAATTAGCATTATAATAACAGCAAGCAACCAGGAGTTTTTGAATGACGACTGATATTCTCTAAAATCCAAACTTTTTTCGGGCAACCTTATCGGCCGCGGAGTACGCTCCGCACAGTTAATATTTAACAATCCACCGAGGGCATTTGCCCCCGGTTTTCGTTTTTAAAGGTCAGGTCATTCATGCTTGTTGTTCATCATCTCTCGAAATCCTTCGGGGTCACTCCCGTTTTATCAGATATTAACTTTGCCATCAATCCTGGTGAAAAGATCGCGCTGGTCGGCCCCAATGGCTGCGGCAAGACCACCCTGCTGCGCATCCTCGCCGGACAGGAACGCGCGGATTCAGGCAGCCATCAGTTCAACCCGCCCGATATTAGCGTGGGTTACCTGCCCCAGGGCGGCAGCTTCAACGGGGATGAAACTTTTGCAGATTACATCCGTCGCGCAGAGGGGGATCTTGAAGGCCTGTCAGGCCAGCTTGAAGTCTTGGCCGGGCAGTTGATGCGATCTCCGCAAATACCAGATCTCCAGCGGCAGTATGATGCCGTATTGTCGCAAATTGAGGAACGATCTAGTTCCGCCGCCAGCGCACCGGCCGTGCTGGCTTCGCTTGGATTGGACCGCCTACCAGGCGATCTGCCGCTTTCTGCGCTCAGCGGTGGGCAGAAAACCCGCCTGGCGCTGGCTGGCATCCTGCTCGCTAATCCACGTTTGCTGCTGCTGGACGAGCCCACCAACCACCTCGATTTCGAGATGCTGGAATGGCTCGAAACCTGGCTGCTGCATTCACGCTGCGCGGTGCTGGTGGTTTCGCACGACCGAGCTTTTCTCGATAACGTGGCTCAAACGATACTTGAACTGGACCCGGTTACTCACACGCTCAAGGCTTACCGCGGTAATTACAGCGACTACATTGACCAAAAAGAATCAGAAAAAAAGAAACAGTGGGATGAATTTCGTGATCAGGTAGTGGAAATCCGACGGATGAAACAAGACATCGTGAGAACCAAGCAGCAGTCTCTACATGTTGAATTGACCACGACACCACGCCAACCCGGCGTCCGCCGAATCGCCAAGAAAGTAGCAAAAAAAGCACTTTCACGCGAAAAGAAGCTGGATCGTTATCTCGAATCAGAGGATCGTGTTGAAAAGCCGCATGAATCGTGGCAGATGAAGATGGATTTCGCCTTGACACCCGAAAGTGGACGCGATGTGCTGATCCTCGAAAACCTCTCGATTGGCTACGGACAGACTGTTATCTTGAGCGGACTTAATGCGGTGCTGCGCTACGGAGAACGCGCGGCGTTGGTAGGACCCAACGGCTGCGGCAAGTCCACACTACTGCGCACTGCCGCGGGCAGCCTGCCAGTGCTGGCGGGTCGCTGTCGCCTGGGAGCCAACGTGATCCCCGGCTACATCACCCAGGAGCAGGAAGAACTCATCCCAGGTTTGAACGCCTTGACGATCTTTCAGCGTAATGCCAGCCTGAACGAGACCGAGTCGCGTGCTTTTTTGCACAAGTACCTCTTCAGCGGGGATGAAGTCTTTACCCCTGTCGGCAGTCTTTCATACGGACAGCGTTCACGCCTGGCCCTGGCCTGCACGGTGGCACGCGGCTGCAATTTCTTGCTGCTGGATGAACCTCTCAACCATCTCGATCTGCCATCGCGCGCCCAGTTTGAACAAGCGCTTGCGGATTTTGAAGGCACCATCCTCACCGTGGTCCATGACCGCTACTTCATCCACCGCTATGCCACCCGTCTGTGGCAGATCGAAAACGGAAAATTGATCGACCAGGGAAAGTGATCTTTTGCAAATATTAATCTATTTATGATAAATATGATATATAATGTCATAAAACACAAGGAGTTCTTATGACTGTTCAGCTCGGTGCCCCGGCACCTGATTTCACATTACCCAGCCAACTTGGCAAAAATATCACCCTCAGCGACCTGCGTGGAAAGAATGTCGTACTGGCCTTCTACCCTCTAGCATGGACGCCTGTCTGCACACTGCAAATTCCGCTTTATGAAGCCGAAATGGAGAAATTTATCGCTCTTGATACGCAGATTCTCTCGATCAGCGTGGATTCGGCCGACTGCCTGCGTGCCTGGGCCGAGAGCCTGGGCGGCATCCACTACCCTATGCTCAGTGACTTTTGGCCGCATGGCTCAGTGGCCAAGCTTTACGGTGTATTGCAAGCCGATGGACGCAGCGAACGCGCCCTCTTCGTAATCGACAAGCAGGGAGTCATACGCTATATTGACATCCATGACATTCACGATCAGCCTTCCAATGAAGTACTCCGCAAGGCTATCCGCGAAATCGACCCGGAAGTCCGCAACCGCCCCGAACTGCCAGATCTCAAACCGGTCGCACTTCCG
>DAIEPS010000124.1 GCA_027348305.1 Anaerolineaceae bacterium
GTCTGCAGTAATGCAGCGGCCAGGCAACCCCCGGTTGGAGCAAGGCCAAGCAGAGACCAATTTCACCTTCGGGTGGAGGGAAGCGGCTCGTTTTCTCATGAGTCTCGGGTAGGCTGCACGAGTCGGACGGCAACGTCCGACCTAGAGAGATGACCGTCATGTTTGGAGTCGTGCCTCGGCATACCCTCCGAGCAACAGAAAGCGGCTTACCGATCAGCCTGGATTGATCTATATCATTTAACGAACAAAATAACTCAATGTAATGACAGACTTGGCAATGGAGGGCACCCCCTTGGGGGTATCGACCGGCCTGGAACAAATTAACTTGGATAGAAAGCGGCTCACCCAATAGGGTGTAATATACCGATCAGCCTGGATTAGTCAATATAATTAACTTTAAGCGTTTTCATTATCGTTGAATAGACTTGGCAATAGAGAGTAACCCCTTGGGGGTACCGATCAGCTTGGATTCTTTTTCGTACGGTGCATCCGCGATGCACCATTTTTGTTCAAATTATCAACAATCAATAATTACGGCTAACCCTCATGAGCAAACTACACGCATTCTTCACCGCCAGCATGACCACCCGCTATACCATTGATCTGCCCGACGGAACAATGGTAACTCTCACCATTGGCGCCCCCTCTTCTGAAGTGGACCGTTTGTTGGCTCAAAATCACGCCACTCGTTTTGCCTATCTAACAGCCTACAACCCGCAGTCCACCACACTCAGCGCGGATGAAAATTTACGGCGTCATGAACTATTATGCAAAGAGATTAAGCAACGAGGCTTCACATATTTGACCGGCAGGGCCATCCCCGATGCGGGTGAATGGGAACCTGAAACATGCGTATTTGCATTCGACATGCCCCGTGCCACCGTGCTTGAGCTATGCCAGGCGTTCGCTCAGGACGGCGCCGTGGTCGGCGAACTCGGATCCGCACCAAAATTGATGTTCACCCACCCTAAACTACGTGAAGACTTCAAAGCCCTGCTCCAAAGCTGCGTGCTGGAGTAATGGCATAATTTTTTTTACAAACAATAAATGCGAGAACGCCCTTCGTACTCTCGGGTGCAGGCCAATAAAATGAAACCTTGCATTTATCTCATTTGTAATTGATTCAATTGAATTAAAAATCAAAAACAATTAAAAACAATTCGAAGAAATCGACTACAAATCTTATAAAGAACTTTTGTTCTATATTTTTATTATAAACCCCTTGTCAAGAGCCTACATATTTTGTTGAAAACAGGTGCATTCCCGTAAACGGATGCACCCAACGACGCCTGGAATAAATCAAAGATTCGCTGATACAATAATATGTAACTTGCACGTTTTACCGGTAGGTTGGAAATCAATATAGAAACCAAGAATTTTTAGATTTATTATATTAATGATAGGTGCATCCCCGAAACCGGGATGCACCCTACGACCTCGCTTCGCTCGGGCACATGTTATAAACAATTCGACTAAATCGACTACAAATCTTATAAAGAACTTTTGTTCTATAATTTTATTATAAACCCCCCTGTCAAGAGCGTATATATAATGTTGAAATAGATGCAACCCAAACAACGGGATGGTCAAGATAAATTCACAACCTCAAACTTGTGCTGGAACCACCACAGCATCCACAGCGAAAGGGCGCACAAGATCAGTTCTGACACAGCCTCAGAGAGCCAGATGCCGTTCAGTGAGAACAGGCGTGACGCCAAAAGCAGCACCGGCAGCTTGACCAGCAGGATGCCGCCCAGGGTGAGCATGAAGGCCTCCCTGGCCCTGCCAGTGGATTGGAAGAAGGCGGCCACCAGAACGGACACCCCTCCGATCGGGCAGGCCAGCGCAAACAGGCGCAGTGCGGATTGACCCTCCGAGAGGATGGCGGCCTCCTTTGAGAGCAGCCCCAGCATGGCGGCAGGTATCGCCAGACAAAACGCACAGATCACCAGGCCGTAGACCACCGATGAAGCGATGGAAAGATTGATGGTGCGGCGTACACGCTCAAATTTCTTCTGGCCAAAGTTGAATCCCACGATGGGCTGCATGCCCTGGACGATGCCCGTCTGCGGCGTGGTCAAACCGGAATAGAGTTTTCCAACGATGGCAAACACCCCCAGCGCAGAATCCCCGCCGATGACCTTGAGCAGGTTATTGGTGACGATGACGAACAAACTGGCGCCCAAACTTTTGAAAAGCGAAGGCATGCCGATGAGAATGACATCGCGGATGATCTTCCAATCCGGTTTGAAATAGGATGCTTTGATGTCATAAGAGCGGTTCTTGCGAAAGAAAAAAAAATAGATGCTCATGCCGCTTGATATAGCCTGACCGGTCACCGTGGCGATGGCCGCCCCAGCCACCCCCATGTGCAGCACCATGATGAAGAGCCAGCACAAGACCAGGTTGGTGCACACCGGGATGATCCACATAGCGGTGGAATAGCGGATGTTGCCGTCCGCGCGGACGATGGTGGAATAACCCGTGCTGGTCAATGCTCCCAGAAAAATGATGCGGCCGTAAGTGATTGCGTAAGGCGCCACGTTGGGGGTGGCGCCAAAAAGCTGCACGATGGGTTTGATCAACAACGACCCGAGGATGGTGATGACCAGCGCCGCGGTCCAAAAAACCAAGAAGGTATTGGCAACAGTTCGAGAAGCCTTAACATGGTCCTGTTCCCCCAGGGCGCGCGAGACCAGGGATGCCCCTCCCGCCCCCACCGTGGTGGCCACCCCGCCCAATCCGATCAAGACCGGCGAGATGATGGATGATCCGGCGGCAGCTAGGGAATTGATCCCCACCGAGAGAAAGTAGGTGTCTGTTACGCTGTAAATGGCGTAAACCAGCAGCGCCAGGGTGGTCTGTGATGACATCTCCCAGAGCAGGCTGCCGATCTTGCTATTGCCCAGGCGGTTGACGTTAGCTGCATTGTCAGTCATAAAAGATCAATGCTCCTGCAGCCACTTCACGGCCGGCAGGATCATCATCATGGCCGTATTGCTGATCTCTTTGGTGTCGTAATTGCGGTAGTAATCTTCGGTTTTCATCACCAGCGCCAGATGCAGCGTGTAAAGCTGATTGCGGATGTCTTCAGCAGGGGTAAAGGTGGTTTTACCGTAAGCCTTCATGCTCTCTGAAACCCCACCCCAGGCCAGGGCGCGGAACTGAGCTTCCATCAGGGGTTCGGCCCATAATGCACGCTCAAAATCAAGGATGCCGGTCACTTTACCGTCCTTGATGAAGAAGTTGGGGTCCCATGCATCCCAATGCACCAGGCAGGGGGTTGTGACCTCATCCAGAGCGTGTGAAGCATGCGCCACAGCCGCCCTGATCTCATCAATCGAGTATCCATATTCTGCGTTCTTGCGCCGGCCGTCTTCAAGTACGGAATCCACAATTTTAATGAATGCTTCCTTCCAGGTACTGGCGCGCAGGTCAGGATTGCCGTCATAACCGAAGTAGGTTCCGCTGAACGTGTTGATCTCTTTAATGATCCTGCCGATCTGAGCTTCAATGGCTTTGCGTTCCGCTTCGGGCAGATCTTTTTTCACCCGGTCCAGATTCTCACCGGTCAATTTTTCCATGAAAAAGTAGGCCGAATCACACAGGTCGCACGCCTGGTCAAAATAATAGATCTCGGGTACCGGGATGGCCTTATTTTCAAAAGCCATACGCATGGACGTCACCTCAGTGACCATGATATCTTTTTCGTAGGTCATCACCTCGGCGCCTTTGGGAGGTGCAATTTTTAGGATCACTTCACGTCCATCTGAAAGCCGGACGTTGTAGGCAGCGTTGAACCAGCCTTCTTTGAGTTCCACCAAGGCGTCGGGATCCTCTTTGAGGGTCAAACCCGGCAAAGCCCTTTCGACCATGCGGGCAACCTGCTGCGGTGTCTTGCGGTTTTTGGTTTTACTTTCCATCTCATGCCTCTTGGGTTGAAATATTTTTGCCAGCAAAAGCTTAAAGGCGAATTTGCTTAACTGTCCGTAATACCAAAGGGTTTTGCGAAGCCTCATCGTTATTCCTCCCAAGTGGATGAAAGATCAATTTTTTCCTCCGTGCATTTTGCATCAAAAGCATCCCAAATTATATTCAGAAATTATGGAAATGAAAGGTGCATCCCAGCAAACGGGATGCACTCTATGACTGCGGGGAAATGCCCTCTTTTGATTATAAAACAATGCCTCATCAGCAACATTTTTAAAAATATCTTTGAAATTTTGTATCACCTATTTTCATATTAGTTTTTTTGGGAGTTTCCTCAAGTTCCAATTCTTTCTGCATTTCTATTAATTTTTGTGCCATCTTGAGAAACGCACCACTAATTGGTGTTTTAGGCGCGAGGGTCATGTAAGGCGTGCCCTGGTTGATTGCCCGTACCATATTTACACTGTCTAACGGTATCTCTGCAAAGATATCCTTCTTCAATCCTTCGCCGATCTTGGTGGGAGTCAATGAGCTTTTTGGGAAAGTTTCATTGATCACTGCAAGCACCTTGCGGTGGTCAATGCCCATTTCTTCAAAAAGACGCAGCGCCTGGTAGGCGGCATTCACCGATGCCAGTTCTGGTGCCAGCGGCACAATGATGGCATCGCTGCGTTCAAGCACAGAGATGACGGGTTCGGTGAAATGGTTGCCGGCATCCACCACGATAAAGGGCGAAAGCATCTGCAGGGGCGTCCAGACAAGGTCGATGGTGGCGCGTGTCACGAGGTCGCCTTCTTCGAAGAATTGCGGCGCCGGCAGCAGGCTGATGCCCGATGCATGGTCGAGGATCATTGAACCGAGCAGCCCCTCTTCAATGCTGCCTTCGGGCCAATCGGCCAGCGAAGCCAGCGTATTTTTGGGTTTGAGATTAAGCATCAAGGCACACTGCCCCCCAGAGAGGGCCATATCCCACAGGCAGGTCTTGATCTCAAGTTGCTGAGCAATGGCAACCGCCAGGTTAACCGCGATGGAGGTCGTGCCCACCCCGCCGCGCAGGCTGAACACTGAAAACACTTTTGAAGAAGATTGTGAGATGGATGATTTATCGAGATTGCGCGATAAAAGGGCTTTGACCCTCAACTCAAGTTCATCAGGGCTGACGGTCTTGCTGATGAAGTCATCCGCGCCGGCTTCAAGCCCGGCGACCTTGTCTTTGAGGTCCGTCTGGCTGGTGAGCATGATCACAGGCACTTTTGATGTTTGCGGGTTGGCGCGGATCGCTTTGACAAAGGTATAGCCATCCATGCCGGGCATCATCACATCAGAGATGACCAGGTCGGGGATCTTATGGCTGGAAGCCAGCCAATCCAGTGCATTCTGAGGACGGTTATGAGCGGTCACTTCATATCCCAGCCTCAGTAGAATAGCCTTTAATTTGTATAAGGTGATCTCGCTGTCTTCAACGATCAATATCTGAATTTTATCTTTCACTGCGATCTCCAATCCATTTCATACGAGGCTTGATCATTCATTATCCAGAAAATCATCCAGGGCTGAACGCAGTTCAAAGAATTCCTGCTTGATGCCTGAGATAAAAGTTGCAAAGGGTTCGATCCCAGATTGTTTAACCAGCACTTCCAGGCGTGAACAAAACTGTTCCATGCGCTTTCCACCAACCTGGCTGCAGCTACCTTTGAGTGTATGCAGCGCCCGTAATAATTCGGTTTTATCCTTTTTGTCTGTTGTGTTTTCAATTTCTTCGATCAAACCAGGCGTTCCACTCTTGAAAAGGTCTGTTATATGGCGCGCGGAATCCTTGCCATCTTCCCCCAT
>DAIEPS010000125.1 GCA_027348305.1 Anaerolineaceae bacterium
TGAGTTGTGCGCCTGTGATGCTGACCACGATTGGGATGCCCATGCGCGCGGGGATGGAATTCTTGCTTGAGATTTCAGCACCACTGACCGATTTTTCAGGTACGGCCATGGTGAGAGCCGCTCCCTCATAGACCTTGTTACCGACCGTGATGGGGCCGATGCCGATCAACAGGGTCGAATCAATGATATTTTTGAGGGTAAATTCGAAGCCGGCAGCAGTGTTTTTGAGCGTGCCCTTGACATACAACTTGGCGAGAATGAAGGGTGGGAACATGGTTTTCTCCTTGGGTCAGATGATTTTCAGCTAACTCTTATATCTTGAAGTTTTTAAATTGGGGCAGGTAAGCTTTGTTCTGTTCGAACATCTCGTTGACCATGGTCTTGATCTCTTGCAGTGAGAGCATCGCCGCAGTCAGCGGATCGTGGCAAATGGCGCGGTAGATCATGGTGGGGTCGCCTGCCAGGCTGCCGGTGATGGCCATTTCTTCAATGCCGCTCGAAAGCTGGGTCAGCAGGGCGCATTCCGCGGGCAGCGCGCCCACGTGAATGGGATGCAGGCCGTCTTTATCCACCAAAACGGTCACTTCCACGCAGGCGTTTTGCGGCAGGTTGGTGACGAGGTTCGTGTTTGGCACGTTACCGTTGAATTTGAACAACTCGCCGCCCTTGAAAGCATTAATAATATAGGCGGCGTATTCCTGTCCGCGGTCGAGGATGATGGGGGTGTCAGAGGCGAACCATTCCTTGGCCTGGTCTTTCCAGGTGGCTTCGTTATTCTGGTATTCCTTCAATATGTAGGCGTACTCACCTGGGTTCCAGCCCGTGCCGTGGATGCAGTATTTTTCGATCAGGTCAGGCCGTTTGCGGAACCACCAGTTGTATTCAGAGTTGTGCCCGCTCGATTCGGTGACGTATTTGCCCAGGGCAAGGTACATTTCGTTGCGCACGATCTCGCTTTCATACACTTCCGGGTTTTCGGTGATGGCCTGATGGATGAGGGGGTAGGCATCTTCGCCGTTGACCTTGAAATCAAGATACCAGGCCTGGTGGTTGATGCCCGCGCAGGTGTAGGTGATCTCCTCGGGCATGGCGCCGATCCACCAGCCGAGCATTTGGGCCGTCCCCTGCACCGAGTGGCACAACCCGGTGGTCGAGATGAAGGAACTGCGCTGGATGGCGCCGCACAACATGGCCATAGGATTGGTGTAGTTCAACAAAATGGCTTTCGGGCAGACCCTTTCCATATCGCGCACGATATCCATCATGGGGTTGATGGTGCGTAAAAAGCGGAAGATGCCCGAGGGTCCGCGGGTATCGCCCACGTTGATATCCACGCCGTATTTCTTGGGGATTTCGATGTCATGCCGCCATACATCCGTTTGGCCGGCCAGGATGGTGGTCAGTACCACATCCGCGTCACGCAACGCTTCAACACGGTCAAGTGTGGCGGTAACCTTGGCGGGGTAATTGCCAAGTTGGATGATCTTCTCGACGGCCCGCTTTGAAAAATCAAGGCGTTCGGGGTCGATATCCATCAAGGCGATGGTCGCATCTGCCAGCAGCGGAAAGGTCAGGATGTCGCGTACGAGTCCGCGGGTGAAGCCCAGGCTGCCGGCTCCAATAAAGGTGATCTTGGTCATTTCATGCCTCCAAAAACAGGGTGATGATGCGGCGGGCTGCCAATGAGAAATTCAAAATGCCGTCATTGACGTGGATCTTTTCAAGCCGGTTGCCGAACAGATCGCATTTCCAGGCTGACCTGAATGTCAATAATCCACTTTCGACCGCTGCAGATATGCTATTATCGCTTGAATTCAATAAAGTGACCAATACTCCGGCAGTTGAAGATCTGCGCATGCTCAAGGTCAGGATGGGCGGTTGAGGTAGATTCAATAATGTGCCTGAAGAAGGCAGCAGGGGTTCTGTGGCGGCTTCTCCCATGTGCTGAAGCACCGGCCGCGCGTGTTCTGCCTCGGCGGCGAATTTGTGTGCGCGTGTTTCATCGAAACCTCCCGCATAGGGCAGGATGGAATAACGCGCGGTGACCGTGCCTGGCTGTGCGCCGGGGAAGTTGGTCTCCCAATAGTTGTTGGTCACCCATCCCAGCAGCATGGAGCGTTCAAGTGCCACTTCCGCTTGATCGTGCCCAAAGTGGAAATCGCCCAACTGCACCATAGGGTTCTCGGGGGTGGCGATGGTCACGCCGTGCTTTCCATTGTTGAAATCCACCCATCCCTGGACGGTGAAATAATCGCGGCAGCAGCCGGGGAGTTGGTCCAAATGGGCACGCACTGAGACGCCGCCGATGTCAAAGCGCGCCTGTGCATTGGGAATTTTGAAGGGGAAGAGCAAATAAGTGGCTTCAGGGTGAATAGTGGTGCCCATTTGCCATTCGGATTGGAAATCGATCTGGTCGCCCTCTGCAGGCAGGAAAGTGCGCTGAAGGATCTTGCCGATCTTTTCGTGTTCAAGGATTTGTTCAATAACTGTTCCGATCGACAATGTATAGACTTTGTGCATCAGCAGGCGGGCGGGCGGGGTGCGGTTGGCCTGCCAATCGGGATTCCAGCATCGATCGGTCTCCGTTGAGACTTTCCAATCCATATCAAATAGCCTTCTGCGCGGATGCGGGGTTTCAAAATCAGCGACTTCTTCTTGCATGAATCCGTGCAGCGTTTCAGCAGCCGAAGCATCCACCCATTCGTAATTGAGCTGTTTGTCAAACAGCGAAGTAATTCCGCCTTTTTGGGTGTCAAAAGTGAGTTTGTAACGTTCATTCTCAATTACCGCATCTTCACTTACGGCGGCTTCCGCCATGAAGGTTAATCCGTCCCAGCCCACCAAGGTGTAACCAAAGGCGGGCACTTTCACCGGCTTGAGCAGCCAGCCCATCCCGCCGTTGTATTCTTTTTCTGAACGACCGGTCCAAAAGTCGGTGGGCTGCTGCATGCGTCCAACAAAGTGGCGGCTTGAACTTTGGTCAGACCCCAACCCGCGCGGAATGAGCATGTTTTTGGGCAGCGGCCCGCTGATGGTGCGTTCCCAGGGCAGCGCGTTGAAGACCAGCAGTTCGGTGGGGTCGCTGTGGGGAATAAAGTGAGAAAGATCAGCCAGGCCATCGCGTTCAAGCAGCAAACTGAACGCTCTCGCGGTATAGGCCATGTTCTTATTGTGGTTATCCATCGAAAGCGAGTCTTCAAGCTCCGGTTCATTGGCAGCCGTATCCGCCCCCCAGGTGTGTTCGCCGTACAGGTTGAGCATCAGCCAGGCGTTATCACGGTAGAGTTCATTGGTCCGATCAGACCACTTCACTGCTTGTGCAACTGCATCTGCCTGGTTTTGGCCGGTTTTTTTTGTGAGTATCGTCAGCGCGGAGGACAAGGCGTCAGCCCGGTAAAGCCGGCTTCGGGAGGTGCGGTTGATGGTGGTTTCACGGGCAGCCGAGATGCAGCCAAAGTTCCAAAAATCCGTCCAGTCCCCGCTGACGGTTTGCAGGTCAGCCAGATTTTCCTTGACCCGATCCCAGAACATGCGCGGGGTGGCTGAGACCAGGCGCGGCGTTCTGCCGGTCTTGTTCCAGCGGTCAGCAAACTCGGTAAAATCTCCCCAGGCGGAACCGTTATCCCCGTAGATATGAAAACCCTGAAGCATGATGTAGGTTAGGGGGTAGCCGACGCTTTCGAGATAGGCGTTTATTTTGGGCAGCCATTCAGAGAACTGTTCATCAGACTCGTTGGCAAGGCCGAAATCGTTCAGTTTGGAATACTGCCAGCCGTTGAGTGTGGGAAGGGTACGCCCGCTTGGGGTTTGCCAGAGGAAGACGCCCGGACGCGGGGTCGGAGGGCCGCCGAAGTGATGGTTGATGGCCATGCTGAAACCCTCGATCCCGGCATCCAAAAGCACATCCGGCAGCGTCCAATTCTGGCCGTTGATGTCGCAGTTCATGGCGTGGCGGATGTCCAGCCCATAATCCTTGCGCATCCTCTCAACGGGGCGCAGGCTTTCAATGAGTTGGATCGTGTTTAACAGCGGTGTGTTATTGGTTTGCATGGCCATGACTTCGATCAGGCCGGCCTTGTCAGCCGCGATCAGGCGGTCAATATCACGGCTTGAAGCTGTTTTTAGCCAGGCATCCAGGCCGCATGTGGTTTCCACCGTCCAGCGAAAACGTGAATCATGCGGGTTGTCTTTGTAGCGGTCAGCCAACCGCAGGGCATCATCAATGAAGCGGTACTGCATCTCCCAAAAAATCGGTTGGTCGTTGGTGAAGCCGATATCCGTATGGGTGTGGTGAACCATGTAGATCGTATCGAGTGTCATAATGCCTCACAGGTCGTCATTGGGGGAATTGAAAGAGAGCACCTTTGGAGCTGGCGCTGTGTGTGAACGGGCGTTCTTTGAACTTTCGGTTTTGTCATTGGCAATCAACTTTCGGGTGAAGTGATTAATCCAGATTCAAGCAAGTTCAATAAATTGTTTATTATCTTGACGTTGTCAATATTATAGTGTTAATCTTGACACTGTCAAGGTAAAAGTGTAAGATTGTGACATGGACACAAAAAAATACCATCATGGTGACCTGAAAAATACCCTCATCCAGGCGGGGGTTGAGATCCTTTCTGAAGAAGGGGTCGGCGGCCTCAGCCTGCGCAAGGTGGCGCAAAGGGCAGGCGTTAGTCATAATGCACCTTATTTCCATTTTGCAGATAAACAGGCTCTGATCGCGGCCATTTCCACCGAGGGGTACCGCATTCTATATGAACAGCTCGTCATGATCCGCGAAACGTACAAAGCTGATCCACGCCGGCAGTTGGTCGAAGCGGCTTTCATGTACCTGCGTTTTGCGCAAACCAGTCCTGCCCATTTCAAGGTGACTTTCTCAAATGCGGTGGAACGTGAAGAAGCCTACCCGGACCTGGTTGCCATGGCTGACAATCTGATAGGTGAGTTGATCCAGATCGTGGATGCCTGCCAAAAAGCTGGCATTCTGCATCCAGCGCCGGCGGGCGCCATGGCAGTCAGTGTCTGGAGCGCGGTGCACGGGTTTACCAGCCTGTATATTGACGGCCAATCGATGCACGACCGCCTCAAGGTTGCGCCCGTGGATCAACTGTTGATTTTTACATTGAACCAGTTCACCGTCGCAGATTGGTCTGAGGATCATTTTCCATTACCAGAATAATTGAAAGGGGTTAAGTCAGATAATGAGCTCTTCTAATCGTTGGTCGGTGCAAAAGGCAAATGAATGGTATGCAGCACAACCCTGGTTGGTGGGGTGTAATTTCACTCCCAGCAATGCGATCAACCAATTGGAAATGTGGCAGAAAGAGTCCTTTGATTCTGCCGCCATTGATCGCGAATTGGGAATGGCGCAAAGCGTCGGTTTCAATACCGTTCGCACCTATTTGCACAACCTGGCCTGGAGTACTGACGCAGGCGGGTTCAAAAACCGGATCGATCAGTTTCTGGCTATCGCTGACAGGCATAAGATCCGGCCAATTCTTGTGTTCTTCGATGATTGCTGGAACGAGAATTCAGCATCAGGCCGCCAGCCTGAACCGAAAAAGCGGACGCATAATTCAGGTTGGGTGCAAAGCCCCGGTCTCAAAGTGGTGAACAGCAGTCCTTCTGAGTGGGGAAGGTTGGAAGACTACGTCAAAGATGTGATGGGTTCTTTCGCCAACGATGAGCGCATCCTGTTATGGGATCTCTATAATGAGCCCGGCAATAACAAGAAC
>DAIEPS010000126.1 GCA_027348305.1 Anaerolineaceae bacterium
CTTGAGATCCATCACCTTGAATCCGCGGGTTGAACGTCCGCTCATGGAAATGACCTTGACCTTCAAACGCAGCATGATACCGCCTGAAGAGATCATGGTGACATCATCATCATCCTGAACAACCCGGGCATCGGCAATCTCGCCGATCTTTGGCAGGCTCTTTTGATCGATGGTTGCCACGCCACCGGTTGCCCTGCCCTTGGTCGGGTATTCTTGCAATTTGGAACATTTACCAAACCCGTTCTCGGTCACGACCAGCAGCTTGCCGTTGGGCTCGATCACATCCATTGAAGCCAGTTTGTCGCCGGGTTTAAGGTTTATGCCGGTTACCCCGGCTGCCTGTCTGCCCATGGTGCGGATGGAAGTTTCCTTGATGCGCAGTGCCTGTCCGCGCCGGGTGACCATGATGATCTCGTCTTTGCCTGTGGTCAGCTTGACCCAGCCCAGCTTGTCGTTCTCATCCAGGTTCATCGCGATCAACCCTGAAGGTCTCACGCTGGCAAACTCAGAAAGCTCCACACGTTTCACTCGGCCCATAACCGTAGCCATGGTGAAACAGGAACCATTTTCAAAATTAGGCACCGAAACGGCCGCTGTGATGCGTTCATTGGGGTCCATAGCCAGCACATTGACAATGGGGATGCCGCGGTCGGTTCGATTAGCATCCGGAATCTGGTAAACCTTTTCAGAATAAACTTTGCCCTTATCCGAGAAGAACAAAAGCGTATGCAGGGTGCGCGCGGGCACCAGCAGCACTACTTCGTCCTCGCTGCGGACGGTCTGACCCGAAACGCCGCGTCCGCCGCGGCCCTGAGTGCGGTACAGGTTGGCGGCCACGCGTTTAATGTATCCACGCTGGGTGAAGGTGATCAGTACGGATTCATCCGCGACCAGGTCTTCTTCCTTCAATTCCTCGTGGGCTTCAGCAACAATGCGTGTGCGCCGTTCATCACCGGTTTTTTCGGCCACCAGCGCCAGATCTTCTTTGATCACAGCCAGGATCTTCTTGGGGTTGGCAAGCAGATCTTCAAGATATTCGATTCTCGAGAGCACTTCGCGGTGCTCGTCCTCGATCTTCTGACGTTCAAGCGCTGATAATCTGCGCAACTGCATATCCAAGATCGCCTGTGCCTGGATCTCGGTGAGCCCAAAGCGGCTGACCAAATTAGCCTTCGCCACATCGGGGTCTTTGGATTCGCGGATGGTCTTGATCACATCATCCAGGTTGGCCAATGCGATCAGTAAGCCGTCCAATATGTGCGCGCGGGCACGAGCTTTATCCAGTTCAAATTGTGAGCGCCGGGTGATGATCTCCTGCCGGTGTTCAATAAAGATCTGCAGGGCGCGTTTAAGTGACAAAAGTTTAGGCTGGGCATCCACCAGCGCCAATAGATGAACGCTGAATGTGGATTGGAGAGCCGTGTATTTGTAAAGTTGGTTAAGTACCTGGTTGGGTTGTGCTCCGCGGCGCAGTTCGATCACAATGCTCATGCCACGGCGATCAGATTCATCACGCAGATCAGAGATCGCGTCGAGTTTTCCACCACGCGCCAACTCAGCAATACGTTCGATCAGGCTGGTCTTGTTCACCTGGTAGGGGATCTCGGTGATGACGATCTTGAAGCGGTTGCCCTTCATCTCTTCAATGTGAGCCATGCCGCGCACGACCAATCGTCCACGCCCGGTGCTGTAAGCCTGCATAATGCTGTCGCGGCCTACGATCATGCCTCCGGTCGGGAAATCAGGTCCATGGACGAACTGCATCAGGTCTTCAACTGAAATATCGTCCACTTCATCGAAATGGTCGATCATGTATCCGGTGGCGGCAGAAAGCTCCTTGAGGTTATGCGGGGGGATACTGGTCGCCATACCTACGGCGATACCAGAAGATCCGTTGAGTAGCAGATTCGGCAATTTCGAAGGCAATACAGTCGGTTCCTTGAGCGAGCCATCAAAATTGTCAACAAACTCAACCGTATTCTTGTCGATATCCTGCAGCATCTCTTCTGCGGTGTTGTGCAAACGGGCCTCGGTATACCTCATGGCCGCCGGGGAGTCTCCGTCAATCGAGCCAAAGTTACCCTGGCCATCCACCAGCATGTAACGCATCGAGAAATCCTGCGCCATTCTGGCCATGGAATCATAAATCGAGACATCGCCATGCGGGTGATACTTGCCAAGCACTTCACCCACGATACGCGCGGATTTCTTGAATGCCGTATTGGAACGGATGCCCATATCGTACATGGCATAGAGGATACGCCGGTGGACAGGCTTGAGTCCGTCGCGTGCATCTGGCAGGGCCCTGGCCACAATTACGCTCATGGCATAATCAAGGTAAGCCGAGCGCATTTGTTCATCAATATCGACTTGTTGTATGTTTCCGAAATCCATTTGTGTCTTCCTTCGAGATGAGAATAACCGGCTAATTATACCCCAAGTCACCCTTCACTCCATTTTTCTTAATATTGTCATCCTCTCGCGCGTCATTATTCTTAATTTTTCCAGTTCATGGATTTTTTCCGATATAATCAGTATCATGAGGCAAAAGTGCGGTTTTATTCTTTGTTTACTTCTCCTCTGTCTTACAGCCTGCGGCTCAACGACAGGTTCGAACGCATCCAATTCTGCATCAACCTCTCCATCCAAATACATTGACAATAAAGGTTCAGACACTATCGTCAACCTGGCGCTGGCCTGGGCTGAACGCTATCAAACGATTAGACCGGATGTACAGATCTCTGTCACCGGTGGCGGAAGTGGTACAGGGCTGACCGCGCTGGTCAATAGATCCGTGGATATTGCCAATGCTTCACGCCAGATCAAACCCGAAGAGATGGACGCCGCCAAAAAAGAAGGCCTGAACCCTCAGGAATTTATCATCGCCCGCGATGCGATTGCGGTGATCGTCAACCCTGAAAACCCGGTAGACCACTTGACCCTGACCCAGCTTTCTGCCATTTACCGCGGCGAGATCACCAATTGGAAGGAAGTGGGCGGCGAGGACCGTCCCATAGTGTGCCTTTCGCGCGAAACCAATTCAGGCACGCACGTCTTCTTCCTCGAAACCGTGATCCGATTGGGAAGTAAAGAAGACAAGACTATTTTTTCTGCGAACACTTTGCTGCTACCCTCATCTGAAGGCATCATTTCTGAAGTAAGAGAAAACCCAAACGCCATCGGCTATGATGGGTTGGGCTATGTCACCGCGGATGTCAAGATGCTGGCAATTTCTTCACTCAAAACACCCGATGTTTTTGTAATTCCGTCTGCGGCCACCGTTGCAGATAATTCATATTTGATCTCACGTAATTTATACATGTACACACCTGATGTACCGACAGGTGAAGTTAAAGCCTATCTCGATTGGATCATGTCACCAGAGGCGCAGAAAATTGTAAAAGACCTGGGTTTTGTTCCCATCGTTGGCAATTAGAGAGAGAAAAATGGGTCCAAAGAAGCAAATCGGCAATGTAATGATCACCAGTATCATCAAAATATGCGGTTATTCCAGCATTTTATTTGTGGGTTTGATCCTGGTGTTCCTGTTGAAGGAAGGTCTTCCCGCGCTTAAAGATGTACCTTTAACGAGCATTTTTAATGTCCGCTGGTATCCGATTGAAGGGTATTTCGGTATTCTTCCGCTGGTTTTTGGCACGCTGCTGGTCACCATCAGTGCCACGCTGATCGCCCTCCCCTTCGGGATCGGAACTGCAATCTATATCTCTGAGATCGCACCCCGGTGGATCAAAGAAATCTTGAAACCCATCGTTGAAATTTTGGCCGGCATTCCCTCTGTTGTCTTGGGGTTCATCGGCATCCTGGTCATTGTCCCCTTCTTTCGTAAATTTCTCGATCTGCCCACCGGCCTCACCGCCTTTACCGGAGCTGTCCTGCTGGGCTTGATCGCCATCCCCACCATCGTATCGGTAGCCGAGGACGCGTTGAATACTGTCCCACCCGGTTACAGACAGGCCGGCCTGGCGCTTGGCGCCACTCGCTGGCAGACCATCTGGGGTGTTACCGTCCCTTCTGCCAAGACAGGCATTCTGACGGCTATCATGCTCGGCATCGGACGCGCCCTGGGTGAAACCATGGCCGTGATGATGGTCACCGGCAACGCACCAGTCATGCCTTCAGGATTGAATGCCCTGTTTGAACCGGTGCGCACCATGACCGCCACCATCGCTTCTGAGATGGGCGAAGTCGCCACCGGCAGCCAGCACTATCAGGTGCTCTTTTTGATCGGCATTTTTCTATTTCTCTTTTCACTGGTCATCAATATCATTGCCAGCGCGGTCAGCACCAAACAGCGTAAACGCGCAGAACGGATTCTTTCATGAGTTCGCTCAATGAACCTCGACGCAAAACGAAGATCATCGAAAGCCTGGGATTTACCCTCCTGCGCTTGATCACGCTGATAACCGTAATTCCCATCCTTGGATTGGTCGCCTATATCATCCTTAAGGGTGCGCCAGCTTTTAGCTGGCAATTCCTTACCGCCGCACCCACGGACGGTATGCGCGAAGGCGGCATTCTGCCCGCCATCATCGGCACGCTTTACCTGACGCTTGGTACCGCACTGTTCTCGGTGCCCCTTGGCGTGGCGGCTGGCATCTACATCGCCGAATACGCGCAAGACAACCGCTGGACACGCCTGATCCGCATCGCCATTATCAACCTGGCCGGTATTCCCTCGGTGGTTTACGGCCTGTTCGGCCTCGGCTTGTTCGTACTCTTTTTGAAGTTCGGCACAAGCATCCTCTCAGCGTCGCTGACCCTCTCCATTATGACCCTGCCGGTGATCATCAGCACCACAGAAGAAGCGCTGCGCAGTGTTCCCAACTCATTTAGAGTGGTCTCCACCTCGCTGGGCGCCACCCGCTGGCAAACCATCTGGAAGGTCATTCTGCCCCAGGGGCTGCCTGGCATCATCACCGGTGTCATCCTCGGGCTTGAACGCGCCGCAGGCGAAACAGCACCGATCCTCTTCACCGGCGCCACCTTCTTCCTGCCCGAACTGCCCAAATCCATCATGGATTCAACCATGGCGCTGCCTTACCATATCTTCGTTATCTCAACGCAAGTGCCTGGCATGCCGATCAAGATCCAGTACGGCACCGTGCTGGTGCTCTTGATCTTTGTGCTTGGAATGAACCTGGTCGCCACCATCATCCGCAGCCGGGCACGCGCGAAAAGGCAGTGGTAGCATGAAGAAATTCACCGTACGCGACCTGAGCATCCGCTACTCAGACGAGAATGAAAGTCTGCGCAAGATTAATATGGAGATCGAAGCCAACGCCATCACAGTGCTTTTTGGCCCTGCCGGCGGCGGAAAATCCACTTTCCTGCGCGTGTTGAACCGCCTCAACGACCTGGCGGACGTCAAGACCATGACCGGCGAGGTGTTGTTCAACGGCATCAATATCTTGGACCCGAAACTGGACGTGATCGAACTGCGCCGCAAGATCGGCATGGTTTTCTCGCGACCTGTGCCTCTGCCCCTCTCCATCTATGAAAATGTGGCTTACGGACTGATGATGGCCGGTGAACGCAACAAAAAGAAACTGGATAATGCCGTCGAGAGCGCCCTGCGCCAGGCTGTCTTGTGGGACGAAGTCTACGACCGCCTTTCCGATTCCGGTTTCGCCATCTCTGGCGGGCAGCAGCAGCGCCTGTGCCTGGCCCGCGTGCTTGCGCTCGAGCCTGAAGTCATCATGCTCGATGAAC
>DAIEPS010000127.1 GCA_027348305.1 Anaerolineaceae bacterium
TCACCGAGCACACTGTAATTGATGACCAGATCCGGCTTATCTTGCTGCAAGTCTTTGCAAAGCGCGTCAAGCGCGATAGGTAGGCCGAAATCTTCGAGCACCGGTGGGCGCAGGGCGATGCTCATTCGGCGAATGTCTTCAATCGATTTGTTTAATAGATCATGCAGATCATCCAGACGCTGTCGGGCATAGGCAGGGTTGGTGTCGAGGTCGTTACGACAGAGTTCCACCCTTTGAACGAGACCGACCATATCCTGCAGGGTACCATCATGCAACTCGTGAGAAAGACGTTGGCGTTCTTCTTCCTGGCTGAGAAGGGCTTTATGGGCGTATTGGCGCAAGGTGTGCTGCTGTTCGGCGAGGCGGATGACCATTTGGTTGAATTCATTGATTAGTGCGCGGATCTCTTTGGGTCCATGCTGCGGTACGGGGTGAAAGATGCTGCCTGGTACGGCACCGGTGGCGTTTTCGACCAGCAAAGCAATGGGCCGGATGATTCGGCTGACACTGACTGAAAGCATGCCGAGCGAAAAAGCGATACCCAGGATCCACAACCCGAGAAAAATCAATTGGTAATAGAGCGTCGGGGCGTAGATCTCGCTCCAGGGTTCAGAAAGGACGATAAAGTGAGACCCTGATGAAAGAGCGGCAATCGAGATGAGATTCTTTTCATTGGCAACTGTCGAGTCAAGAAGTTTACTGGTCGGGGCGGAATACCCGGCAATGAGACTGGATTGGATGACCGTAACGTCAACGGTTTCAGGTGTTCCGACGGTGTTAAGTAGCAAATCTCCGTGGGTGTCAAAGAGGAAAACCTGCCCCAGAGCATCAGGGTTGACTGCGTGAAGAATATTACGCAGCGAGGAAGAATCTGGCTTAAATCCGTTTTTAAGCTGCTGCTCAAGCGCGTTTGATATCAACTGAACTTGCGCCGTGTTGCGCTCAATGGAATTCTTGAGAGTCAGCTCATACAGTGCTGTCGAGGTGACCAGGATGGTCAACAATCCGAAAAAGATGAGCGGAAAAACCGATGCCCATAATAGCTGAGAACGAATGGTGGTTCCGTTCTGGGTTGATGTTTTTGAAGCAGAGGCCGATGTGGATTGATCAATCATCCGTGGATTCCAGGGTGATCCAGCCATGTTTAATGGCATATGCGACCGCTTCTGAGCGGCTGTTCACATCAAGTTTGACAAAGATATTGCGCAGATGCACCTGTACCGTCTGTGTTGTTATGCCCAAATTAAGGGCAATCTCTTTATTGGACCTTCCGTGAGCCGCAGCTTTTAAAACATCCATTTCGCGTTCGGTAAGTCCGCGGGGCATATCCAGGTTGCGGTAGGCCTGACGACCGCCCAGGCGGTTGACAATCTTGGCACTGATACGTGGAGAAAGGGCCATCTCTCCGGCAAAGACCAGGCGGATGGCGGAAGCAAGTTCGGTGCTGCTCGAGGTCTTGAGCAGGTATCCGCTGGCGCCAGCGTCGAGAAGTGGGAAGATGTAGCTGTCATCTTCATAAGCTGAAAGGATTAGCACCTTGATCTTGGGGTGGCGGGTGGTGATGGCACGGGTGGCTTCCACGCCGTTAAGTTTGGGCAGGCGCACATCCATGACGATCACATCAGGTTGAAGCACCCCCGCCAGGTTGACGGCTTCCAATCCGTCTGAGGCTTCGCCGACGATCTGCATGTCTGGGTGAAGCTCAAGCAGTTGGCGGGTGCCTTCGCGGACGATTTTATGATCTTCTACCAGCAGCACTGTAATACTCATGAGGTTATCTTACTACAAGCACTGAAAGAATGATATTTGTATGGTACCTGATTTCAGGTACACCCACTACTATTCATGGTGCATGTTTTTATTGTCTGACAATTGTAAGATGGTGAAGGCATCCCATCTTAAACATTGGAGAAAAACATGCAAGCTATTGATCCGGCTGCAACTGCAATCGTACTAATCAGTTCTGCTCTTGTGTTTCTCATGACCCCCGGGTTGGCTTTTTTCTATGGTGGATTGGTCCGCCGAAAGAACGTTTTGTCGATCATGATGCAAAGCTTTATCTCCCTAGGCATTGTGACGGCGATCTGGTTATTCGGCGGATTCAGTCTGGCCTTCGGCAAGGATATCGGCGGCGTGATCGGCGATCTGCGTTATTTCGCCCTGAACGGCATTGGCTTTGATCCGATGAACGGCCAGGCTATTCCGGCACTTGCGTTCTTTGTGTATCAAGAAATGTTCGCCACGATCACACCGGCGTTGATCACCGGCGCTTTCGCCGAACGGGTGAATTTCAGAAGCTATCTTGGGTTCCTGGTCTTCTGGAGCATCCTGGTGTATATCCCGCTGGTGCACTGGATCTGGGGCGGCGGCTTTTTAGCCAAGCTGGGTGTGGTGGATTTCGCGGGCGGCATCGTGGTACATATCAGCGCGGGTTTTGCAGCGCTGGCGTCGGTGTTTATCGTGGGCAGGCGCAAGATCTTACCTACTGAGAAGACCCGCCCGCATAATATTACCTATGTGGCGTTGGGCACCGGTCTGTTGTGGTTCGGCTGGTTCGGATTCAACGGCGGCAGCGGGCTGGCTGCCAACGGCATCGCCTCCATCGCGTTCGTCAACACGGATGTGGCCGGCGCAACAGCCATGATCACCTGGCTGTTCATCTCATGGATCCATGAAGGCAAGCCGAGCATGACCGGCGCATTGACCGGCGCAGTGGCGGGTCTGGCGACGATCACCCCGGGGGCCGGGTATGTACGTCCGTGGGCGGCGGCGATCATCGGGGTGCTGGCGGCTTTCACCTGCTACGGTGCGATCCAACTGCGGGCCAAATGGCATTGGGATGACGCCCTGGATGTTTGGGCCTGCCACGGCGTGGGCGGTTTGCTCGGCACCATTTTGCTGGGTGTGTTCGCTGTCTCTTCGGTGAATGGTGTAAGCGGGTTGGTTGAAGGCAATGTGCGTCAATTCGGAGTACAACTGATGGCTGGTGTAGGGGTCGCGGCTTTCTCGTTTGGCGCGACCTGGTTGATCTTGAAGATCATGAACTTCTTCTCACCTGTTCGTGTGCCGGATGAGGTGGAGGTGAAGGGTCTGGATGAAGGCCAGTTTGGCGAAGAAGGTTATTCGCTGTAAAAGTGAGGGTTGGTAATGCCGCTCTCCCTCGGTCAGGGAGGGCGGCTTTTTTATTAAATCTTCACCACGAAATACACGAAAGTTTCTAAATACACGAAAAATTCTTTTTTGAAAAGAACAAGAAATAACACGCAGAGCCGCGGAGAACGCAGGGAAGATCGGTTTTGTATCGGCAATTCACGAATTGCCCCGGTATTTGATTCGAATCGTGATTGCGAGGGTCGGGGCGCAGCGCGTCGCGATAGTTGCACACCCGAGCCGCGGAGCGGCGAGAGGTGCTGCGCCCGTACGGATGAATGATTTGCGCATAGGTTCATGCGGGAGGGAATAAACATTTATTCGTTTTCGTTTTCAAAAAAAATCGAAAACGAAAAAAACGAATCCCATTTTATTCACGGAAAAGGTCGTTTTTGAGGCCGGATTCGAATTTGTTTTTACGCACGAAGGCGTAATTAAGGTTTTGTTTAAGAGCAAACCACGAATGACGAAAGGCACGAAATTATTGTAGGGGCGGGTTCATCCGTCAAGGGGACGAAACCAATTTGTAACCCGCCCCTACGAATGGAATGCGGATTGGGTTTCGCTCAAAAAGGCGGCGTAAAATTAATTGTTTTCTTTACGTCTTCCCCTCTCGCAGAAACCGCTCGGGGCGCACACTTGCCCAGGCTGCATGTGCCAGGGAAGACCGCGGAAACAATTCGAAACAATTCAAATTTGATCTCAAAATCACCGCATTGACAATTGAATTGGAATTGTTTTTGCACAAATCGAGGACCAGGTACAATATATTGAATTGTTAATGAGCAATGCCAACAATCATAGAATATTTATTCTATGATTTAATTATAATCCGTGTGTCAAGGGGTTAGTTCGAGTTTGTCAGCATTTCATGCGGCAGCATGACTTGAATGCAGACGGTGAATTCTTTTCCATTTTGGGTGAAGACCTGACCCATCTGCGGGTTGGCAAAAAGGGTGAAGATCTCTTTTGCCATCTCTCCCTCCACGAAAAACACGGACAGAGAAGAGGTTAACGCAGGAAATTTTTCACTCCAGGGGACGGCGGTTTGGGGAAGATTTTCGTCGGCTGGGTATCTGCCCTCCTTGGACGAGACGAGGATGCGATCAGGGGTGTAGGGGGTCAGCCCTTCAGGCTGGTAGGCATCCAGGTATTCAAGAACGGCTTTCAATTGCGGAACGACAAATTGCAGATCGGGACCGAAGGCGCACAGTTTCTTGGGGGGAGTCATGTTCGAGACGATACAGATCTCCTGTCCGTCAGTCATCGATGGGCCGGAATACCCTTCGATGTAGAGTTTGTCGATCTCGATGGCGTTCAGCCCGAGGGCGTCCAACTTGGACTGGAATGCTTGAACTTCCTTGGGTGAGAGAGTTTTTTGCAGGTAGGGTTCACCGGGCAGGATCAACTGTCCGTCTGCGTAGAGCACGAGGCGGGGAAATATGGGTGAAGACCCCGGGTCAAGGAAGGCGTTAAAAGCGGTGAATCCGCCTTCAGAATAATATTCAAAAAGGATAGCTTTGTTCGGCGGAGCCGGTGCATCCGTGGGTGGGAGCGGGGTTGGGGTCGAGGTTGATGCAGTCGTGAGTGTAAGGGCTGGCTCGGAGGTGTCGGATGGCGTGTTACTTGGGGGGATCGACCGCAGACCGCAGGCGGTAAGGAACAGGCAAAAGGCAATCGCTAGAGCAATTGGTGTTTTCATGGCGTTAATACCCTCTGCTGAAGAGTATAGCAAGGTTGAGGTCGAATGTAAATCGGTGTTTCGGTGGGGACGCGAAAAAAAGCTTTTCTCGCAGAGATCGCAAAGAAACGCAACCCCTCTCGCTTCGCTCGCCCCCAAAGATCGGGGGACAGGTGGGGCGCGAAGATCGCGAGAACGCAAATGAAAGCGGTTTTGTAGGGGCGGGTTCTCAACCCGCCCCGTTTTTGTAGATTCGAATCGTGTTTGAATCACAATTCTCTCGCGGAGACGCGGGGGCGCGGAGAAGATCGGTTTTGTGTGGACGGTTATTGGTTTTTCCCAACCAACGGGATGCACCCTACGACCTGAATTGCCGAAGGATCAGAAGGGCAAACCTTGTTGGGGATTGCTTCGCCGCACCCTTCCTCATACCGCAAATGCCGAGAATTGGGCGGCTCGCAATGACAGGCATAAGTTCTTGTCTACACAATCTCCGCAAAAAACCTGCGAAACCCTTGACCTATTTGAAACGGGTGATAGAATCAATCCAATATGTTTACAGAAATCGTGTTCCTCCGCGCTCGACGAAAGCAGCCCTCTTCATAAACGAAGGATGGCCGCTTTGGCGTATGCCAAGAGCATGAGTTTCTGGAAACAGAATTAGTCAATCACAACAGCCCTCCTTCATGGAGGGTTTTTTTATGTCGAAGAGCAGGGATTAGTGAATAGTAATCAGTAATTGGTAATGAGTAATTAGGACTGAGGCTTAAAAACACGCTGGTTTTCCTAATTACTAAGCGCCTAAGTGCCTGACAATTAAACACCAAACATATTGAACTTATATCCTCAAAGGAGAATTACCATGACCAGATCAGCAAAA
>DAIEPS010000128.1 GCA_027348305.1 Anaerolineaceae bacterium
GAACAAGTAGGTCAAGCCCAGGTCTTTCTGAAGGTCCTTGAGCAAATTGAGCACTTGTGACTGGATGGAGACATCCAATGCGGAAACAGGTTCGTCACACACAATGAATTGAGGGTTCAATGACAGGGCGCGGGCGATGCCGATCCTCTGTCGTTGACCGCCCGAAAACTCGTGCGGATAGCGTCTGGCATGATATTCTTCAAGGCCGACTTTTTTCAAGATCTCAATGACCATTCCATAGCGGTCTTGCTTTGCCCCAATATTGTGAATGTTGAGGCCTTCCATCACCGAGTCCACAATGGGAACGCGCGGATCAAGCGAAGCGTAGGGATCTTGAAAGATGATCTGCATGTTCTTGCGGACGGCTTTCAATTGTTCGCCTTTTAGAGACAGAACATCCACGCCTTCAAATTCGACCGAGCCGCTGGTGGGTTCGATCAGGCGCAGGATCGTCCGCCCAATAGTCGTTTTGCCGCAACCAGATTCACCCACCAGACCAAGGGTTTCACCTTTTTTGATGCTGAAGCTGACATTATCCACGGCTTGAACATGGGCGGTGACGCGCTGAATGACCCCGCTTTTGATGGGGAAATATTTCTTCAAGTTCTTGACCTCGACCAGGTCTTTTTGGTTTTTGGTCTGTGCGACGTTTAATTCACTCATAATTCCTCAATAATGATCGCCATTTAAAGCCTGATCGGCGCAGAATGACCCTCTGAATCTTGATACAACCAGCAGCGGACGGTGTGGCCTGGTTTTACTTCACATAGATCCGGGTCTGTTTTGGTGCAGATCTCAAGCCCATATTTTTCACGCATCTGGCATCGGGGGGCAAAACGACAGCCCGCGGGAAGATCGATCAAGTTTGGCACCAACCCCGGGATGACCTCAAGTCGATCTACAATTTTGCCCAGCACGGGGATCGAACCGATCAGCCCCTTGGTGTAAGGATGCAGCGGTTCGGCAAAAATAGGTTCAACATCGGTGTATTCCACGATTTGACCGGCATACATGACGGCCACCCTGTCAGCCATCTCAGAGATCACACCCAGGTCATGGGTGATCAGGATGACGGCGGCGTTGGTCTTCTTGCGCAAATCCCTGATCAGATCAAGGATCTGGGCCTGAATGGTCACGTCCAGGGCGGTGGTGGGTTCATCTGCAATCAAAAGCTGTGGAGCGAGCGCCAGCGCCATGGCGATCATCACACGCTGAGCCTGCCCGCCAGAGAGTTCGTGCGGATAAGCCAGTGCGCGCCGGCCAGGATCAGGAATGCCAACCTGCGTGAGCAGGTCAACCGCTTTTGCCCAGGCTTCGTTATGTTTCATGCCTTTATGAATCTGCAATACTTCAGCCACCTGGTCTCCAACCCTGAAGACCGGGTTCAAACTTGATTGCGGCTGCTGGAAGATCATCGAAACACGATCTCCGCGGATCTTGACCATTTCGTCTTCAGGGAGTTCAAGCAGGGATTTTCCGTCAAAGATGATCTTTCCGCCGGTAATTTCGCCGGGGGCGCTGACGAGACGCATGATGGAGAGGCTGGTAACGCTCTTGCCGCAGCCAGATTCACCCACAAGACCCAAGACTTCACCCGGTCTGACTGAGAAATCCACCCCATCAACTGCTTTTACGATACCGTCTTCAGTATAAAAATAGGTTTTTAAGTCTTGAACACTTAATAAGGACCCATCAGCAGGATCTTTTTTGGCACTCTCCATAAAGCTGCTCCGTTAAATTCGATTAATAGTTAATAGCGATAATACGATGCAATGATCTGATGATTTCTGCGATGATCAAACAAAAAACGGATGGAAGTAGAAAATCTCAATAAGGAGAATGATTTTTCAATTGAAAATCATCTATCTTCAAACGTCGCTCAAAAAGAGGATGAAAAATTGTTGTTTGAACTGTCAATCAACATGATTGATTAATTAGTTCATTATAGAAAGTATTTGTGCAAAATACAACCTTATTTACTACTGATTAAACTTAAAAAAACTCCCCCGGTAGATCTACCGGGGGAGTTTGCTGTATTTCTCTCATATTAGTGTTCGCCGAGGGAGTTTACTTTGCCAAAACCGGTCATGGTTTGGGTGACTTTGGGGCTTCCGTAGTATTCCAGGTTGCCGCTGCCGGTGATGGTAACGTCAAGGCGGGATTTGGCCCACACGGTGGCGTCGCCGAAACCGGTGATCTTGACGGCCGCGGTTTCACTCTCAAGATCCTGCCCATGATAGTTGCCAGAACCCACGATCTGGATCTCCTGGTCTTTGGCGGTGCCGGTAATGTCTGCGTTGCCAAATCCGCTGATCTTCAAGTTCATGGTGACCGCCTGCAATTTGCTGACGTCAATATCGCCAGAACCGCTGATCTCAAGCGTGGGTTGATCCACTACCATATTTTCCACGTTGATGTTGCCAAAACCGCTTACGCGTAGCAAAGCATTTTCGGTTTTCAAGCTGCCAAGGGTCATGTTGCCCGAACCGGATAACTTGATCTCCATGTCTTCAGCGTTGAGTTCGGCGGCGTTGATGTTGCCGAAACCTGAAAGCACTATGCTGGAAAGTGATTTCACGGTCAAGGTGTATTCAATGTCGTGGGATGGATCAATGTTGATGTTGGGTTCCATGCCGATCTCAAGGGTCTTGTTGAAGACTTCGCTGGTGATGTACTTCATCACATTATCATCGGCTTTGATGGTAAGGGATTCTTTATCACCTTCAATAATGGTCAGGTTACCAATGCTCTGCAAATCCACCTTATTAAATCCGCTGACAGAGCGGTCTTCGGTGACGATATTGCCCGATCCGTTGACGTGCTCGGTGTTGATGCTGATCGTGTGCCCATCGATGGTGCAGGCTGCCAATGCCAGTGCTAAAACTATAAAAACTAAAGCTAATTTTTTGATCATCGTATTTCTCCTGTTTGGTATGCAAAATATACGCACAGGAGTGAAAATGGTTGCATAAATACACAGGAGGCTATCGTGTTGACGCCTCCTGTGTCGCTTTTTTGGATGAGAAAGGATTATTTTGCCGAAATGTAGTAGGAACCGGCGGTGCGGGTGCGTTCGTAAGGCAGCACATCAACCAGTTCGTAATCCTGGCTGCCGAGGCCGAGTTTTTCACCGTAGCGTACGACCATGTATGGATCCTTATAAGGGCCGTGCAATTTTGCGTAAGGATGACCGTCAAAATCCTGAACTTCCATGCAATCGGGCACATTCTCAAGCAGCAGGGGCAGGTTGGCGGTCTTATCAAGCACGGCTTTTTCAACGGCCACAATATCGTCCCCGCCGAAGATGCCCTCATCATTCAAGATGGGCATGCCGGTAAAGCCGAAGCAGTCGCAGACCGGGGTCTGGTGGGTGGCCAGAGCCATGTGCACCATCTTTTCCTTTGCAAAGGTGGAAAGCGTGATGGCGGTTGAGATGGCGCAGGCCTCCTGGAAGGCGTGAAAGTTTACCGGGTCGATCTTCAAGCTGCCAGCCGGGGCTACCTTAAGGCAGCGTCCGCACTGGTTGCAGGGTTCAAAATGGACGTGCAGTTCACTCGGGTCCTTTTTGTCGAAGACAATAGCCTCAAATGGGCAGGCATCCACGATCTTCTGCATCACCGCGTGATCAGGGCAGTTCTCTTTGAACCAGTATTTATCAAAATGGTTTGTGTCGTGGATCTTGCCGCGGGTCTCACCCACCATGCAACCCAGGGCGATGTTCTTGAAGACGCCGCCAAAACCACAGGAGGGATGCCCTTTAATATGAGCAAAGTTGACCAAGAAAGAGGCATCCTGTACCATGCCGGCAACTTTCCAGGTCTTGATGCCTTTGTATTCCCACTCGTGTTCATAATAGAAAGTGTCTTTCAACCCGGCGGCCGGGAAGACCGGGCAGCCGAGCACTTCATTGGTATAGCCGCGGGTTTCGCAGCCAGCCACATCCCAGTCAACATCCACGATGAAAGGTTTGCCGCCGCCATCTTTGATTGCCTGGACGACTTTGCGCACAAAAACCGGGTGGATCACGGAGTAACCAATATTGTTGCCGACGTGTAATTTCAGGCAAACCAGTTCGTTCTTGACGCGGTCGCGAAGGTGCAGTTCGTTGAGGATCAGATCCAATTTGGCGGGCAGGGTTTCGTCTGCGGAGAGATGAGCCTGGTGAGGGGAGCCATAAAAAACTTTTGATGTCATTATTCACCTTCTGATTTTGAGTTGGAATTTGATCTGATTATAACAAGTGAAAGGGTCGAATGAAGGTAAAATAATGCAGAAAATCGGTTTGTTAAGAGGACATAAACATCTGATTATGGCAATTTTAAAATTGGTCTTGTTTTACCCTTGACAGCCTCAAAACCGAGTGTATAATCTGACCTCGTTGCGTGAATGCAACCACTATCTCGCCCTCACCGGCAGATACTTGACAACCCAACACCAGAAATTACAGATGTAACCCCGGTGGCAAGAATTGAATCCGATGATGAAAAACTCACCGGAATTTCCATTCGAAATACCCTTGACACAGAAAAATAACGGGCTTACAATAGTGCTCCCAAGTGAGTTGAAGATTTCGCTTTCAAAGCAGATCGAATACAAACGAAAGCGTCAATGAGACAGGCCGATGACGTCCTGCAAAAATGAGTGTCATCGGATTTTTTTCGCCTCTTGACAAGGGAAGTAACAGGCAGTAGAATCTGGCCTCTGGTTGACAACAGAACCTTAACAACTGAAGAGTAATAGGAAGACGATGCCCTGTCGTTTCAAGTAATACAATTAACTCCGTACTTTATACACCGAAAGGTGTTTTATTGCGGAGAGTTTGATCCTGGCTCAGGATGAACGCTGGCGGCGTGCTTAATACATGCAAGTCGAACGGAGACATTAGCAATAATGTTTTAGTGGCGAACGGGTGAGTAACGCGTTGGTGACCTGCCCCGAAGAGAGGGATAACAGTCCGAAAGGATTGCTAATACCCCATGTGGTTGTTTGGATTAGATGCCTTACAACTAAACGGATTTATTCGCTTTGGGAGGGACCTGCGTCCCATCAGCTAGTTGGTAGGGTAACGGCCTACCAAGGCTATGACGGGTAGGGGACCTGAGAGGGTGGCCCCCCACAATGGAACTGAAACACGGTCCATACACCTACGGGTGGCAGCAGTAGGGAATATTGGTTAATCTGCGAAAGCGGGAACCAGCAACGCCGCGTGCACGATGAAGGCCTTCGGGTTGTAAAGTGCTTTTTGAGAGGATGAGGAAGGACAGTACTCTTAGAATAAGCTTCGGCTAACTACGTGCCAGCAGCCGCGGTAAAACGTAGGAAGCGAGCGTTATCCGGATTTACTGGGCGTAAAGCGTGTGTAGGCGGTTTGATAAGTTGGATGTGAAAGCTCCTGGCTTAACTGGGAGAGGTCGTTCAAAACTATCAGACTCGAGAGTGGTAGAGGGAGGTGGAATTCCGGGTGTAGTGGTGAAATGCGTAGATATCCGGAGGAACACCAGTGGCGAAAGCGGCCTCCTGGCCCATTTCTGACGCTCAGACACGAAAGCTAAGGTAGCAAACGGGATTAGAGACCCCGGTAGTCTTAG
>DAIEPS010000129.1 GCA_027348305.1 Anaerolineaceae bacterium
TTCAACGATGCCAACCAGCGGGGTGGGCAAGAAATCGACGAGATGGGTTGCCACACCGACAGGGCCTGAACCCGGTCCACCGCCGCCATGCGGGGTGGAAAAGGTCTTATGCAGGTTAAAGTGCATGATATCGAAGCCAAGGTCACCGGGGCGTACGATGCCGAGCAAGGCATTGAGGTTGGCGCCGTCGCCGTAAACCAGTCCACCAGCTTTATGCACAATGTTGATGACTTCGATCACATTCTCGTCAAAAAGACCGAGGGTATTGGGGTTGGTCAGCATCAATCCGGCCACGGTATCGTCGCAAACCTCGCGCAGTTTGGCGAGATCCACGTTTCCGCGGGCATCTGAAGCCAGGGGCACAACCTCGTATCCGCTCATGGCGGAGGTGGCAGGGTTGGTGCCGTGGGCAGAATCAGGGATGAGGATCTTGGTGCGTTTGGCATCCGAGCGGGAGCGGTGATATGCGCGGATGATGCTGACACCGGTAAACTCACCCTGGGCGCCGGCGGAAGGTTCAAGCGAGACTGCTGCAAAACCGGCGATCTCTTTGAGCGTTTCCTGAAGGTCATACATCAGGGCCAGGTTGCCCTGGATGGTCTCAAGAGGCTGCAGAGGGTGCGTTGCGGTAAAGCCTTCGAGGCGGGCGGTTTCTTCGTTGATCTTGGGGTTGTACTTCATGGTGCATGAGCCCAGCGGATACAACCCGCTGTCGATGCAGTAATTCAAAGAAGAAAGATGGGTGAAATGGCGGATGACATCCACTTCGGAGAGTTCAGGAAGCGGCAGTTCTTCGCGCATAAAGGATTTAGGCAGGTCAGTAAGCGGCACATCCGGTTCTGGAAAACGCACACCGGTGCGTCCGGCTGAGGACAATTCGTAGATGGTGGGCTCAGTCATGAGACACCTCCTCCAACACGGATGCAAGGTAGTCGATATCATCCTTGGAGGTCATCTCAGTGACACAGATCAGCATGTGATTGGCAAGTGCTTCGCAATCTTTGCCGAGATCAAAACCACCGATGATGTCGTGCTCCAGAAGATGGGCATTAATAACGTCCACCGGACGTGGGCATTTGAGGATGAATTCATGGAAGAAAGGTGCATCTGAAATGACGTTGAAGCCCGGAATTTGTTTGAGCACCTCTGCGGCATAATGAGCTTTTTGATAACACAAGTTTGCGACTTGTTTGAGACCGGACTTGCCCACCAGGCTGAGATAAATGGTGGCGGCAAGCGCCATCAAACCCTGGTTTGTGCAGATGTTCGAGCTGGCTTTTTCGCGGCGGATGTGCTGCTCGCGGGCAGTCAGGGTAAGAACATATCCGCGGCGGCCAAGGGCGTCAGTCGTTTCGCCGACCAGGCGGCCTGAGATCTTACGCGCAAATTCCTTTTTAGTGGCAAAGAAGCCAAGGTAGGGTCCGCCGAACGAAAGGGGAATACCGAGAGGTTGACCTTCACCAACCACGATATCCGCACCCATGGCGCCGGGCGTCTTGAGCAGGCCGAGGGCGATGGGGTTGGTCACCACAGCCAGCAGAGCACCCTGTTCGTGAACCTTTTGTGCTAGAGAGGTGAGGTCGAAGATGCGACCAAAGAAATCTGGATATTGAACCACCACCAGGGAGGTATCAGCATCCACGTGGGAGGCGAGGTCGTCGGGGTTGCCGGGGATGGTGAAATCCGCACCGAGCGTTTGGATGTTGATGTTCTCGTATCCGCACAGATAGGAGCACAATACTTCACGGTACTGCGGATTCACGGCTGAGGAGAGGATGATGCCTGGACGTTTGCCCCTGAAATTGTGGAAAGCCATCACACCGGCTTCAGCGGTGGCTGTGGCACCGTCATAATGCGAGGCGTTACTGACTTCCATGCCGGTGAGGTTGGCGATCAGGGTTTGAAACTCGAAAATGGCCTGTAATGTACCCTGCGCGACCTCAGGCTGATAAGGGGTGTAGGCGGTATAGAACTCAGCAAGGCGCAGAATACTATCCACGCCGGCAGGGATGTAATGATGGTAGGCGCCGGCACCCAAGAAACTTAACAGACCTTTGACGGTTTCATTGGACGAGGCGTATTCATTCATTTCCTGGAGGACTTCCATTTCGGTCAGTCCTTCGGGAAGGTTCAACTTAGGAAAACGGTATTTCTGAGGAACATCCGTGAACAAATCCTCGATGGATTTGACCCCGATGTTCTTCAGCATCTCCTCCGTTTCAGACGGAGTGTGCGGAATGAACATTAGTGGCCTCGGGTTGAGCAGTATTCAGCGTAGGCTTTGGCATCCATCAAACTTGAAAGTTCAGCGGGATCTGCGATCTCGAGTTTGATCATCCAGGCTTTGCCAAAAGGATCGTTGTTAACCAGTTCGGGGGTGTTCGGTAAGGCTTCGTTGACTTCTGTGATCTTGCCGGAGATGGGGCTGTTCACGTCCGCGGCGGCCTTCACAGATTCGATCGTGGCCACATGGGCCTGTTTCTTGATAGAATCACCCTTTTCCACGGTGATCTCAACAAAGACGATATCTGAAAGTTGATGCTGGGCATAATCAGTAACCCCCAGTGTAGCGACATTGCCTTCAATTGAAAGCCATTCATCAGAGTGGGTATATTTCAAATTTTCGGGTACGTTCATTTTGATCTCCTCAGGAAAAATAAGATAAAAAAGAGGACGCAAAACTACTGATTGCGTCCTCTGTTACATCCATTGGATTCCATTGCGATACCAATGCAAGGGCGCACCAACTTGTTTCAGAGTAAACCAAAACGGGTCCTTTTTACCTGAGAGTTTCAACTTCATCGCTGCAGATGAAGACTTGCCCCTTCGGTGCCGACTTGCGGTCTCTTCCACGTTTCGGAATAAATTGTAGCTTCATTCTAAAGAGAGTGATAAAAAATGTCAATGGAATTTGGTTTATTTCAGATGAGATCCAAATATTATGCTAATTTTGAAAAGTAATTTTTTATCACTTTATAAGGACAAAATAGACTATCACCAACGCGATCAATGATATCGCGAACACGATAATGTATCGCGTACCAATCGCTTTACTAGTATGATATGTGTACATCATCTGCCGTTTTTGCGCTTCCATATCAGAAGGCAGACAGAATTCCACATCTTTCAGTCTGGCGGCCGGATGGTGAGGGCAATGCAGTTGGGGATCCAGTTGCATGATGCCTTGACACTGCGGACAATAGGCAAGCGCAACTGCCTCATGAGAAACAAGCAGTCTATTTAGTTCCTGTGCCATCAAGGGCACCTTTTTCGCTATTCTGGTTGTTACTTTCAACTTTCCTGCCGCGATATCGGCGGGTATCACCAGTTCCTGTTCACGCCCCTCAGTATTGGGGTGAATCGGGCATTTTTTATCTTTGTTAAGCACCACCACGGCTTTGCATTCAGGGCAATAACCTACCGCGATGGCAACTCCTGTCGATACCAGGTTGTCAATGGCTGCCTTGCGCATACTCCAGCTAAAGGCACTTCCATCCATATCGCTAAAAACACTTATAAAATCTCCTTCAGTTTTCCACGCATCAGGATCAAGCGCCAAGGTTAACCGATCACGGTCGGCATTGACCGTATCGCCGATCTTTTCGTACAGGCTGCGACGCTGTTTGAGCAAACCAAGGCGGGCGTTATCAGGTGCCAGTTGCAAAGCACTGGTCATATCTGAAATTGATTGTTTGAGGTTGAGGTTAAGGTGACGAACTGAACGTTTTTCGTACTGTTTGTATACAGGAATCCTTCTAAAGGGGAGAACAAAGCCCAGGATCAATGAAAGCAGGATTCCAACGCCCAAACTGACCGGGTTGAGCCAGAAGCTATCAGGGTTTGGTGCATTCTCACGAATGAAATTCATGTACATCAAGTATGCGAAAATGAATACCAACCCCATAAAGAAAAAGAAGAAAAATACGCGGATGCCAATCGCCTGACCAGGCAGCAGAACCTGGCCGCATTGTTTGCAACGGTCGGCGTCAGTTGGATTCGTAGTTTTACACCTGGGACAGTGGATAAGGGGTTCTAATTGGGTGGATGCGTTTGGGAGATTTTCGAGACTGACTGACTTATTCTGTTCGCTCATCTTGACCTCCTATACCATTAAAACGTCCGAGGAATCATGATGCGCAATGAAAAAGGGCTGTGATCAGGAATTATTATTTGCAAGATACGGTTAATGATTTGATAAACATATTATACACATCAGAATTTCAATTTGTTCATTTTGTGAATCAACACGTTGCGAATAACTGGACAAACACAGTAATCGATATAGTGATTTAGTTAACCAGGGAGCTTGTTTGCTTTGTTTTAGGAACTTTTTTACCAATGAGGAATAAAAAGAAACCAAAAAATCTTAATCCCGCCGCGGCGAAAAGACCAACCGGCAGACTGACCTGGTCGGCAATCCAGGTGCCGATGAGCGGGGAGGCGATTGCCGCCAGGTACTGGATGCTCTGTGCCAACCCTACAAAGATGGCACTGTATTCTATTGGCACAACCTTCATCAATTCATCAAAGAAGACCAGGTCAAGACCTGCCTGGAAGATGCCCGCGATGCCGGCTACTATCGTGATCTGCCAGGTGGAAGTTGTCAACGCCAACAAAAAGGGATAAAGCGACAGACCCAGCGTCGTCCAGACCAGCACCGCGCGGGTACCTTGTCTTCTACCAAGGCGCGTCCAGAAGAAGTAACCCAGCACCATCACGGCAATCTGGCTGGTGGTGATGATCGAGATCCATTGGTCAGAGGCATGCACATAGCGAACCAGATAAAGCGGAACCAACGGCGCGGCCAGCGAGACCCCTGACATAAAGATGAAACGTTTGGCCATGAAAGAAATGAACGGTTTTTCTTTGAAAACGAGTTCTTTAAATTCAAAGAGCTGAACCTTGAATGATTTGACAGCCGACAGCGGTTGAGGAGCTGATTCAGGCAATTTGAGATGGCTGGAATAGTAGTAGCTGATCAGTCCGCCGATGGAGAGCGCGATGAACATGAGTTGGTAATTTAACGGAAAGAGCACCTTATCGAGCAATTCACCTATACCAAGAACCATCAGGGTCGTGGTTACCCCCATGGTGGACCAGCGCCGAGACATCAACTCAAAGCGGCGGTTGGGGCCGGCAACGGCGTTCATGACCACCGAAAAGGCGATAGCCACAATGGTTTGCGGCAAGGTTGCCAATGCCCAGATGAGCAAAATGGAATTGACCAGGACGGTTTTGGGGATGAAAAAAGAAATGATGCCAGTGAGCGCATAGCTGCCTATTACCATCAACCTGGCGATGCTAAACCATTTGACAATGTTGGACTGCCGTTGAAGAAAACGCCCAAGCGGCAGGGCAAGGAGCAGGCCGGTGACAGCGGGCATGGAGGAGAGCAGCCCAACTTGAAAGGAAGTGGCGTTTAAATGAGTAAGAAAAACGGGGAGAAATGGAGCGGCCGCGTTGGCAAGACCAACGCCAATGGCGTCAATTTGCACATTGCGAAAGTTGGCTTTAACCACATCCGCGGATTGTGATTCGATGAGTGTTTCTGAGGAATTTGTCACCACTGCTCGATAATAGTAA
>DAIEPS010000012.1 GCA_027348305.1 Anaerolineaceae bacterium
TGATTCGGAGCTGGCTTCAAACCCTGCGCTCGAAATGGTGGAAGAGCGCAGATGCCCCACCTGTCATCGTTTACTGACCGATCCCGGCAAATGTCCGATCTGCAGCCTGCCTGCCAGCCTTAATTCTGAAGAACCGGTGGTTTTTCTTTCGCCGCGCGAAGAATTCATTTCTCAAAAAGACTATGTAGACAATACCATGGACGATGAGCCGTTCGCTCCCGAAGTGGAGGAACTGCCGGCTTACGTCTTGAAACAGATTGCCCCTGATCTTGACCCAAACCAGCGTGCATTGGCGGCTTACCTTCTGACGCATCTGGATGAAGACGGTTTGTTGACCACGACCCTAATGGAAGTCTCGCGCTACACTCACGTGCCCATCTCAGAGGTTGAAAAAGTCAAACGCTTGATCCAACTTGCAGACCCGGTGGGCGTGGGGTCAAGCACCCCGCAGGAAGCATTGTTGATCCAGCTTGAAGTGCTCAAAGAGACGCACGATTCGGTGCCGGCTGTCGCAGAGCGCTGCATCCGCGAAGGAATGGATCAATTAAGCCATCACCAATACCCTGAACTGGCGCATAAATTTGAAGTTCCGGTCAAACAGATCACACAAGCAGCCCAATTCATCAGTGAAAACCTTTATCCCTTCCCGGCAAGGGCGCATTGGGGGGATATCCGGCAGCCCGCACACGAAGAGACTCAGGTTTATCACCAGCCTGATATTCTGATCAATTACCTGAATGATGATCCTTCCAAACCTCTGATCGTGGAGATTATCATGCCGATCAGCGGTACGCTTCAAGTCAACCCAATGTTCAAACAGGCAATTAAAGAAGCCACACCTGAAACCAAGGTGGATCTTAAAGGCGACCTTGAAAAAGCCTCGCTCTTTGTCAAATGCCTGCAGCAGCGCAACCACACCATGGAACGTCTCTTAATGCGGGTTGTGAGCCTGCAACGCGACTTCATCCTGCACGGCGAGAAATATCTCAAGCCGGTGACGAGAGCCCAGATCTCACGTGAGATGGAAGTGCATGAATCCACCATATCACGCGCCGTGGCCAATAAAGCTGTACAGATGCCCAACAGGCGCATCGTGCCGCTCTCTTCATTTTTCGACCGCAGCTTGAACATCCGCAGTGTGCTGAAGGAGATCATCGAAGCCGAACCCAAACCTTACAGCGATTCAGACCTGGTGGACCTGCTTTCTGAAAAAGGATTTGATGTGGCCAGGAGAACGGTCGCAAAGTACCGCGCCATTGAGGGGATTTTGCCAGCCCACCTTAGAAAAGCCGTGGCCAAGGGAAAATGAAATCATTCACTTCGCAGATCACATCCAACCTGCTTGGCAAGAGCGGCCCTGGCGCTGAAGAAGTATTCGCCTTGTTGAACCTGCAGGAAGAACCCTGCGCGTTGGTTGATCTTTCTGCCGACAGAATTATTTTTTTAAACAGTAGGTTGATCAAAGCCACTTCTTTTACAACCGCTGACCTGCGAGATAAGAACACCGGGTTTTTATTCCCAAATCTGGATATCAAAGCCATTTCATCGGGAGAGGTCAAAGAAATCGACCTTAACCGACGCGGACAAACCCACATCCATGCCAGGGTAAAGTTCGATTTCATCGGTTCGACATCCCACCTGGTCGTGATCCGCATATTGGCGCATCAGGCCAGTGAATCAGACGTTGAGCCTGAAATAGAAGCCTTGGTCAATCAATTGATCCTGTTGACCAAGGTGACCGAAGGATCGGATGTCAACCAGGTGCTGCCGCAACTCATGCGCCTGATCTGCCTGATCTTGAATGTGGAAACGGCTGCAATCTTCCAGGCGGACCCCAGCTACCCAACACTAAAATGTGTCTGCCTGCACGGACGCTCTTCCGATCTGCCGGCAGAGTTGCCCTCAACGGATCTGATCCGCTTAACTGAACCTGCCATCTGGAACCCGGGAGATCGGGCGATTACCGAGATCCACAAATATGCACGCTTGAATTCAGTGGAATATGTGGCGACTGCTCCGCTAAAGCTGGATGATGCCGCTATCGGCATCCTCGTGGTCTGTGGCAGGGGGGTGCTGCCAAGAGAACTGCGTGCAAGCGTGCTTCAATATCTATCTTTCCATATTTTGAATTTCATTCAAAAATCGATGTTGACCAAGAACCTTGAAGACCGCATTGTGACCGAACAGCAGCGAATGGAAGCACGCAATGTAACCGTGGATCACATGCAGGAAGCAGTGATCGTTCTCAACACCAACCTGGTGATCATTGAGATCAACCAGGCCGCTGAGTGGATGCTGGGATACGCAGAACACGAAGTGTTGGGGCAGCCTTACGAAAACGTATTGATCGGTACCGATAAACTGCAGCCCGCGCTTGAAGACGCCAGGCAGGGCAATACCACGCATAACCTGGGAAAAGCCAACCTCAACCGTCGAAACGGACAGTCCTTTCCGACGCAGATGAAGGTCATCCCGGTGATGCGGGACAAAAAGGTATATTCCATTGAAGTGCTGCTCTCGGATATCAGCGAAAATGAACAGCAAAAGGCTTTAACGCAGCAGCTTGAGAACCGCGCTTTGCTTGGGGATTTCACTGCGGCCATTGCGCATGATCTAAGGAACCCGATCAACAGCATCTATACGGGTATCCAGCTTTTAGGGATGAAGCTCGCACCTGATGATCCCAACCAGGAAAACATTGGCCGACTTCAAAACGACTGTACACGCTTGAACAACCTGCTTGAATCATTGATGTCCTCCGTCCGCACCGTGGACACACAAATGGAACTGATCGACCTCGACCAGTACCTGCATAAAATTGTGGACCGCTGGCGGCCAAAACTGGCCAAGGTGAATGTGAACCCGGTGTTCAATATTGAAGCGAACCTGTCAAAGATCATGGGTGATCCGCGCTCGTTGGACCGCGTGTTTACCAATCTGATCACCAACGCACTGGACGCCATGGCCGAAAAAGGCGACACACTGGCAGTCACAGCGGTGATGAATAAAGAGATCGCCAACCATCCTTTTGTGGATATCAGCATCACCGATAACGGCCCGGGAATCCCGGAAGATGTCAAAGAACATTTGTTTTCTCCCTACATGACCACCCGCAAAAAAGGCACGGGTTTGGGGTTGTTCCTTACAAAACAGATAGTCACTGCACACAAGGGCAGTATTAGTGTAAACTCATTTCCGGGCGGTACCGTTTTTACCGTTCGACTACCTGCTGAAGATGGAGAAGGAACATGAGTTTTTGCGTCTTGATCGTGGATGATGAAGAAAGTGCCAGGCAAAATATTGGTGAATTCTTAAAAGCCAAAGGGCACGAGATCATTGAGGCAGGTACCCTGGCTGAGGCCCGCGAACGTGTCAAAAGGGGTGAAGGGGATGTGATCCTGCTGGACGTGCAGCTTCCCGATGGGTATGGGCCAAACCTGATCATGGAAACAGCCATGCTGGCCGTACGCCCTCCCATTATTGTCATTACCGGTTTCGGTGATATCGAAACCGCTGTGGATGCCATGAAAAACGGCGCCCTGGATTTCTTGACCAAACCGCTTGATTTTGTACAGCTTGATAAATCCCTGGCAAAAGCATTGGAAATTTTGGCCATGCGGCGGGAAATCGCCCATTACCGCGAACAACAAATGCAAAAAAGCAATTTTGTGATCGGGCAGACCCCCGTTATGAAGATCGTGATGGAGCAGGCTCTCAAAGCTGCAGAAGCCCAGGTCTCGGTGATGATCACCGGTGAGAATGGCACAGGCAAAGACGTGCTGGCGCAATACATCCACGCCAACGGACCGCGAGCCGGGAAACCCTTCATCGCCATCAACTGCGCTGCCATTCAACACACGGTGCTGGAGTCTGAGTTGTTCGGTCACGAAGCAGGCGCGTTCAGCTCTGCGGACCGCAAGAAACTAGGGCTGATGGAAGTTGCCGATAACGGCATCCTCTTCATGGACGAGATCTCATCCATGCCGCTCGAAATTCAAGCCAAACTGCTGCGCGCCATCGAAACCCACTCCTTCATGCGGGTGGGAGGAACACAGCTCATCAATGTTGACATTCAAGTGATCGTAGCCTCCAACCGTGATCTGCAAGCCATGGTCAAGGAAGGCAGCTTCAGGCAGGACCTTTACTACCGCTTGAAAAAGATTGATCTTGATTTGCCTCCACTGCGCGAACGCAAAGTGGATATCCCCGAGATGGTGGGCTATTTCATCCGCCAGAACAACGGGCGGCAGGGCGCCAACATCACGGGTGTCTCTCCGCAAGCCATGGAAGCGCTCCTCAAATATGATTGGCCGGGCAACATCCGCGAGTTGGCCAATGCCATTGAAAGAGCCTTGATCTTCTGCGATGGCGAGACCATTGCGCTGGGCGACCTTCCACGCGATATTCTGAATCCACGCTAAGAAATGTATTGGCATAAACCTTGCATCATGCCCTTTAGATTATTCATATCTGGAGGGCACGATGTTTTCTATGACCGTAAATGACTTTCTGCTTTCAATGGCCACTGCTTTATTGATCTGCGGTATTGTGATGCTGGGCATTGGTGTTTACACCTTGATCGGCAAATTAATGGGTAAAGAATTACGCACCATTGCGGATCAGACCGCGAAACTTGCGCAAAAAGGGATCACGGAAGAAATATCCGGCCTGGTGGGCAATGCGAGAACGCTGATCGAGGCGTTGAACAACATGGTCAAGACCACTGCCGGAATTGGAATTCTGCTTCTGCTGCTGGGAATCATCTTATTGGCTGCTGCCTACGGCCTTGTTTTACAGATCAATTAGTCATTTCAAATCCGTTTGATCGCGGAAGGGAGCTGCCATGCAGGTGCTTGATTTGCGCAATACCCTGAGGAATCTTGATGCGACGGATTACGCCTCATGCCTTGTAAGATCCCTCAGAGTTGATGAAAAAGTTTGGACGTTCCTAGTCCAGTCCACGGGTGAAACTTCAAAACAAATAGCCGACCTGGCCGCAAGCCAAAAACTAAATCCCGGAACACTGGGATTATTGGCTTTTAATCAGGAGTTATTGAGCTCCAGGTATCCTGAGACTCGTTTGAAGGTAAGTCTGTTGGAAGAATGCATGGTCAACTTCGAATCTTATTTGCAGCAGCATGCTGCCTGTGCATCTCTTGAAGAAGCTGCAAAACTGGCCGTTGTGTTGATCGAAAAACGAAAGATCACGTCAGCCTGGCGGACAACACTGCTGGAGATCGTCAACCGAATGCATATAAGTGATGCCCAAAACTTTAAATCCCTGTGGGGAACAGTATTAGCAGTCACGGTTAACCTGGTCAATGATCAGGATGAACTTCTTTCTGACCTTCTGAAATTACAAACAGCGGAACAAGGAATTGAAGTTCTTGGTCACTGCTTGTTAAGTCTGCCGATCTCAGAAGCTATAAAAGCTGAGAAACTCGTCAAAGCCCTGCAAGACCAACCCGCCGCCATCATGGAAAAAACGCTCAGTTTCTTGATCTCGATCAATGAGAAAGAACTGGCACAAACAGCCGCTCAAAAACTGGTTGTTAAATATAAAATTGAAGATGCTTCAGAAAAACGATCCAAAGATATTTTGGATAACCCTGAAGAATCATTACAGCAATCCATGCTCTACAAGCAAATTGCAAGTGTGGCCCAGCTTGCAGGTGAAACCGACCTGGCAGCCAGACTTTTAGGGCAATCCAGTGACATTCTGGATGCCATTTCAACCGGCATCAAGGTGCAGAATCTTTCGCTCCTCGAACAAACCGGAAGGAAATCAGAATATATTGACCTGGTTCGCAAATATCAACTGGATCAAGATTCCGACCCGGTCATGGGACGGGAACTTGCCAGTGTTGGCGTCATTCCACAAGGCAATCATCAAGAGAATCAAAATCACCCTGTATCCGCACTCAGCCAGGCCAAAAAGATCCACACGGCTGGCAACGCGGAACTCGCCAAACTGGAATGCGAGAAAGCATTCAGCGACACCGAAGGCTACTCTGTTGAAGCTGCGGCAGACTATCAGCCTCAATTCAACCCCAATTGGAACCCCGGAGAGATGGTCGCCACCCTGATGGATATGGGAGCAAAAGCTGAGGCCATAAAAGTAGCGGCAAAACTGCATGCAAAAAACCCTGCCAGCCTCAGCGCTTCACTGGCTTCGGCAGAAACCTATTATGAATCATCGCGTTTTGCAGATGCATTACCGCTGTTTGAGTTTGCATCCGTATCAGGAGAAAACTCCTCATTGATGCTGCGTAAATTGGCAGAATGCTATGACAAAACGGGCAATACTGAAGATTGTTACAAAGTTCGCAAACAGTTGGCTGAAGTAGAGTCCCCTGAAGTTGCAGATATGCTGCAGTTTGCAGACTCAGCCATTTCTTTAGGCAAGACGGAAGAAGTATTTCAAATAACTTCTCAAATTATTGAAAAAGACCCCATGAATTCGGGTGCTTTGACGATCAACGGCAAGGCATACGCCATATCGGGCAATCGAGAATTGGCGCAAGAATACTTCATGAAAGCCATCGACCTGGGTTCGGATAATGCTGATCCCTGGATCGGACTATCTGAATTGCAGGTCAAGAGCGGAGAATTCAGGCAGGCTATTGATACCTTACAGCAGGGATTGGCCGCAATGCCCGGAAATCGCGAGATCAAACGCCGGTTGGCCGAACAATTGATGGACAGCGGTTCCGCATCCGAGGCGCTGCCGTTATTGAACGAATTGGCTGAAGAAGAGCGGGATGCATTCATCGGCGTGCTTCAACTGGACGCCATGAAGACACTCGGAATGCCTGAATATAATGCGTTGGTCGTTTCACTCTATTCAGATTACCCTGAAAATGAAGAAATTGCCCAGGCTTTCGCCGCGCAATTGATCAAGAATGGCAAACACTCTGAAGCAAAAATGGTCCTGCAAGGCAAAATGTCTCAAACCCAATCCAATACGCCCACGGCATTAACCTACGCTGAGGCCGTGGTTGGAATGGATGTACGCAATTCGGGAGAGCCGAAATCCATAACTCCGCAAGAGATGGAAAAGGTTGAGTCGATCGTTGACCGCTACCTAGAACAGGACGGGGATAATACCCACGCACAACTGGTCAAAGCGGAATTATCCGTCAACAAAGGCGATTATGCCAAAGCCTTTGAGCTTTATTCACGGCTGCTGGAAAAACAAACCACCCTGGATAAATCCATGTGGGAACGAATCCAGGCTGGATTCGCCCAAACCTCTGCGTTTTTGGGAAAATTCGAAGTTGCCCTGGCGGCTATCAAACAAGCCGTGGATTCTCAACCTGAATGGGTTGGTTTGCGTAAGATCATGGCTACTATTTACGGTATGGCAGGTGAAGTAAGCGATGCGCTCACACAGGCTGAAGTTGTGCTGGATGTGGCCCCGCAGATCGTCGAAAGCGCCTTATGGTTTGCTGATTTTGCTTCCGGATTAGGAAAGAGTGATGTGGCCGAAGATAAATTGGCCACGATCATTGAAATGAAATCTGATCATCTGCTGCTGCAGTTAAAACTAGCCGAAACACAGATGAAGAACGGAAAATCCGAAGAAGCGGCTCATTTGCTCGAGACTCTCAAACCCAGTCTGTCGACAGAGCTATCTGAAGTTGAACTGCTTTCTGCTGCGAAATTGTATGACAAATCAGGCGATGTTGAAACCGCGCTTAATTGTCTTGAATACCGGTTCCAGGCTCAAAGTTCACTATCCGCAGGTTTGGATCTGGCCGGGTACGAGTATTCACTGGCTTATTTTGGCAAGGCGCTTCAGCAGCTCGAGAAGATCAATGATCCAACGGGTATTGTCCAATGCTTGAAAGCGGACGTACTGGTTGTGACTGGCGAACTTGAAAAAGCCATGAACCTGGTTGAAAACAGCGATCAGATCATTGTTGATAAAGAGCTTGAGGTCGTTTTTGTTCCGAAAGCCTGGAAGAAATTGATCAGCTCCAATGTTGCCAACCGGGCGGTTGAAGCAAAGGTTTTGCTGATGCAAGGCAAAGCCGCGACCTGCCTTGAAGTAACCGCTTTATGGCTGGCCGGTGAACCTGACGATGCAGATGCCAGAATTATGGCAATCGAATCCAACCTGGCTTTAGGCGATCAACCCAAAGAAGAACTTTATCAGCCAATTATGCAGACTGAAACGGATGATCCCTCGAAGGATCACTTGTTAGCCTTAAAGATCGATGCCCTGCTCGAAAATGATCAGGCTGTAGAAGCCCAGCAGTTGTTTGAAAAAATTGGAACAGTCGACTCACTTTCTCTCAAACTGATTGACATTCAATTATCCTTAATGACCGGGCACCTCGCGGAAGCTGAGAGCGCCTTTGACGAAGTCATCGCTGCAAAGGAAGAGATCAATTCAACTGCTTTGCATATCAAACTTGGGTTGATCAGATTGCTGGTGAAAACTGCAACTGCTTTGCAGCGATGGAACGAAGCTTTAAGTTACAGCGGTGAAGTGGTGACGAATAATAACTGGCACCTGGCCTGTGTAGTGCAAGCCTTATCCACAATGACCAGGGCAAAAGAGTTTGAAGCCCCTGCCAACCTTCTTTCGATCGAAAAGCACAACCCGTCTGCGTTCTTGCAGCAGGTCAAGGTTGAAGAAGAGATCAACTGGCTGGCTGGTTTGACCGGCGGCAAAGCTGAAACTGATGTGGAAAGATGGCTGCTGCGCGGCAAAATGGCCGCTTCTCCTGAACCGGAGAATATCCGAGCATTTGCGCTGGTTACACCAACGCCTGATGATGCGGCTGCCATGGTGGCAGCGCTGCACGCAAGCGGACAGGAAACCACAGCGCTGCAGGTGGCAAAGAAGTTCCCGACAAATTCGCAGGTGCTGTTTGAACTGGCTCGTGTGCAATCTGACGGGGATGAATCCGCAGCGCTTGAAACTTTGAATGCTTTGATCGCCAACGACCCATTGATCCCTGCGGCAGTCGCATTGAGAAGTCTGCTCTATGAAAGACTTGGCAAGCTGGATATGGCAATCAATGATCTCGAACAAGCCATCGGCGACTGGCCTAATGAGCTTGGATGGCGCATGAAAGCCGCTTCATTGTGGCAAAGCTACGGCAATAATAAGAATGCCATCCTCCAATTGCAGGCTGCTTACGAAACCAATTCTGACAACGCAGGATTAACCCTTGAATTGGGCAAAGCTTATGTAGCTGAAGAAGAAAACGAAAAAGCCATAGAAATTCTGGTACCTCTTGCCAAGCAGAACCCCAACCTCTACGAAGCCTGGGAAGTCCTGGCCGAAGCCCAATCCAACTGCAATCAACTGGATCAGGCATTGGAGTCCGCCAAGAAAGCGAGCCAGGTCAACCCGTTCTCGATCAAACCTTACCTGATGAGCGGCAAGATCCATCTGATCCACGGCAACGTTGAAAAAGCCCTCGATCAAGCCCGCACCGCCGTTACCCAAAATAAGAAAGATGCCAACGCGATCCTCTTTTTGGCAAAAGTGCTGCACGAAAAAGGCGAAAAACAGCAAGCCCTGGCGGCACTCGAAATGACCAACCAGTGCGATAATGTGACTGTACAAAGCATGGTGGAACATGTTAACCTGGTCAAAGAGATCAACGGCGGCGCTTACGCCAAAGAATTGATCTCATCATTCTCAGCCAAGTACCCGGAGAATGTGGACCTGATGAAGATGCTGGCATCCGCACAGGAAGAGAACGGTGATACCGCGGATGCTGAGCAAACCGCCAAAAGAGCACTGCAAGTTGAACCGGATGAACCTGAATTGCACCTCTTTTTGGGCAAGATCAGTGCCGAAACCGGTCAATTGGACCAGGCCATTCATCACCTCAGCCAGGGCATCGCGCATAAAAGCACGGATACTGATGGCTACCTGATGTTGAGCAAGGTTTATGAACAGCAGCGAGAATTCACCAAGGCTCTGGATGCACTTAAACAGGCCATGGTTGCATCACCCAAAGATACTCGCAGTTATCTGGCAGCAGCCAGTCTTTACCGCAATTCAAAGAACTATAAGGCAGCTGAACAGGTGCTGCAAAAAGCAGTTGAAATTGATCCGCAAGACGTTACAATTCGCAGGCAGCTTGGCGCATTATTGGCATTGAAGCTGGTACATCACTCACAGGAAGCGAGTTCGCAATCATGATCTCAAATATTTCTCCAACCCCGCAAAAAGTCCAGATGATCGACAGGGAACACCTGCTGCGCCTGCTCAAAAACGGTCTAGATGCTAAATCTTACCGCTTTACACGCCAGGCTGCACTTTCCTGGTTATCGGCTTTTCCGGGCGACCTTGAAGTCAACCTGTACTACGCCATCGCGCTGGTCAACGAAGGGCGCGGACAGCAGGCTGCCCAGGTGCTTGAAAAGATCCTGAAAAACGATCCGCTTTATGTGGATGCTCTCAAGATTGGCGTCAATCTATTTTCCAGCGAGAATTCCGCCCAGGCTAGAAAATGCAACGGCGTGCTGCAGGCCATGGGTGAACAACCGAGCCAGCTTGTGGACCTTCCTGATTGGGGTACCAAACTCATCCTGGTAAGACAGGCCGTTGAGAATCGTAAGTTTGATGAAGCGCAGAGCCTTTTAATGCAAGTGATGGCTGATGCCTCTCACCCTGAGATGGCCGATCTGCTGCATCTGGAAATCACTTCAAATATTTCCGACGCGACATCGGTTCTAAACCTGGCTCGCCTGTATCAAAAACGCTGGCCAGAATGCCTTCAGATCAGTCTGATCCTCGCCAAAGCGTGGATGGAAACCGGCAATGACGATGAAGCAGTGAAGCTTTTACATTTGTGCGCAGCCAATGATGCAAATGCACAGGTTCCCACACGGATGTGGGGCAGCGCTTTCGCCTACAAACCTCTTTATCCAACCAATATGGAAATCGTCTCGAGTTTCAGTGTCCCCGCTGAAGTGGCAGGTAAACTGGGGATGAATATCCTCAATTCAGGGCCTGTCACCCCCACAGTTACCACATTTGCGTCTTATCCGACATCAATCGGGTCAGCAGCTTCAACTGAGACAGTTGTTGAAGAGCCAGAAGTAGAAGAGTCTGAAACTGATAAACCCGTGCGTACTGAAGTCAGCAGTTTTGACGGTTACAGGGTGCTGCCAAGAGAAGACGGCAGTTTCCAGGAACATCCTAAATTCCAGGAGAACAAACAACGGCCGGCGGCAAAAAGTTCGACGGTCAAAGAAGTCGAAGAAGAACTTAAGAAAGTGGCCGCGAGCATCAACCAACCTGTCATTACCAATTCTGACAACCGTTTTCCGGCGTATGTGGTCTTGAGTATGAAGAAGGGTCTCGAAACCCAGTATGGCGCCCAGAGCACACTGGTGATCCTTGATGAACTGAAAAAACTAATGAAATCGATCCAGGAGAAAAACGCCTGGAGTTCCATCCTGTTCATGCCTGATGATCTTGAGATCTGCGGCAAATACGGCATCACCCCGATCGACACGATCGATCCATGGAAGATCAAGCTGGCGTTGGCTGATCTGGATAAGGCGCTGCAAAAGAAGGGTGAACGCATCGGATGCGTATTGATCGTGGGAGGTGAAAGTATCGTTCCGTTCCACAAACTGCCCAACCCGACTGAAGATTCAGATGCTGAAGTCAAGTCAGACAACCCCTACGGTTCGCTTGACACAAATTACTTTGTCTCTGATTGGCCAGTAGGGCGTTTACCCGGCGAAGCTGGCAGCGAAGTTGGCTTGTTGTTGACCCAAATTCGCAATACGCTGCAATATCACCTTGAAGAATCTCAAATGCAGACCTGGGTGAACCGCATCATGAATATGGTCCGCGTATGGAACATGCCCTGGATTAAGCATTACGGCAACATCGGCTATACCGCATCCGTGTGGAAGAGATCTTCATTGGCTGCTTTCCGACCGGTCGGAGAAGGTAAAAGTCTTTTCCTCTCTCCGAATGGAAAAACAGCAGCATTTTCAGCTACAAAACTCACCACAGCCCCTGTAGGTTATTTCAACCTGCACGGTGTTGAAGACGGCAGTGATTGGTATGGACAAAAAGATCCAGCAGATAAGCTTAGCGGACCGGATTACCCGGTAGCCCTAAAACCCTCCGATCTGATCAAGAATTCCAACAGTCCGCGGATCGTGTACAGCGAAGCCTGCTACGGTGGGCATATCTTCGGCAAGAAGGAAGAAGAATCCATTGCACTGACTATGACCGGCATTGGTGTGCTGGCAATGATCGGGTCCTCCACCATCGCCTATGGTTCCATCAACACGCCTCTGATCGGCGCCGACCTGGTGGGATATTTGGTCATGAAGAACCTGTCTGAAGGCCTGGCCATCGGCAACGCCTTTATCAAAGCCAAAGTGGACTTTGTGCGTGAAATGAACCGCCGCCAGGGGTACCTGGATGGCGAAGACCAAAAAACACTGATCTCATTCATCCTCTACGGCGACCCGTTGATCGCTTACGATCCTTACCAGGGCGCCGCCAAGAACCTTGGCCGTGAAGCCGCCGCACCGGTCGTGAAGACGATCTGCGACCGCACCACTTACGATGAAAAGAGCGCCTCCGTGACCCCCAGGATGGTTTCCACTGCCAAAGAATTGGTCAAGGATTATCTGCCGGGAATAGAATACGCTGAAGTACGGATTCAAAACCAGCAGGCGAGGATGATCTCAAACGGCGGAAAAAACGTCAGCCAACCCAAACGGGTGGTGGTGTCGTTCAGCAAACAGATCAACCAGAATGAAAAGGTGCACAAACATTTTGCCAAGGTGACCCTCGACCAACAGGGTCAGGTGCTGAAAGTGGCTATCAGCCGCTAGTTTACAAAGGTAATCAGAAACCGCGGAATTCAATCCGCGGTTTTTTATTTTAGCGAAGTTATCGAATATAATTCAGTATTAGTAGAAAAATCTTATACATACCAGGTGAAATTCATGTCAAAACCAAAGACCGGCGCTGAGATCAGACAATCTTTCATTGATTTTTTCATTTCAAAGGGACATACGTTTGTACCTTCTTCTTCACTTGTTCCAGGCGGAGACGCCACGCTGCTGTTTACCAACGCCGGAATGGTCCAGTTCAAGGATGTATTCCTGGGCACTGACAACCGGCCATATAAGCGGGCAGTCAATTCGCAGAAGTGTATGCGCGTAGCCGGGAAACATAACGACCTCGAAGATGTGGGCAAGGATGATTCGCATCACACCTTTTTTGAAATGCTGGGCAACTGGTCTTTTGGTGATTATTACAAAAAAGAAGCCATCACCTGGGCCTGGGAGCTTTTGACCAAGGAATGGGGAATTGACCCAAAATTCTTATATACATCCGTATTCAAAGACGATAAAGGTAATTTACCCACGGATGAGGATGCAGCCAATTTCTGGAAAGAACAGCCCGGCATGGACCCCACCCATGTGTTGTATTTTGGGCGCAAGGATAATTTCTGGGAAATGGCTGAGACAGGTCCATGCGGACCGTGCAGCGAGATTCACATGGATAAGGGCCCGGCGGCCTGCGACAAGCAGGGTGTGCCAGGGCATGTGTGCGGTGTCAACGGCGACTGCAAACGTTATCTCGAGATCTGGAACCTGGTTTTCATCCAATATAACCGGGTGAGTTTGACTCAATTCGATCCGCTGCCCGCAACGCATGTGGATACCGGCATGGGGCTGGACCGCATCGTTTCGATCATGCAGAACAAGAACTCCAACTATCGCACGGATCTGCTCTATCCGCTGATCGATATGATCCGCACTCTGGCAAATAAAACCGTCGAAGAGATGGACGCCAATTTCACGCCTTACCGCGTGATCGCGGACCATACCCGCGCGGTCACATTCTTGATAGCCGACGGCGTTGTGCCAGGCAACATGGGGCGCAACTACATCTGCCGCATGATCATCCGCCGCGCAGCACGCTTTGGCAGCAAGCTTGGCTTGACCGAACCCTTTTTGGCGAAAATCGCCGAAGTGGTGGTCGATGAATATGGCGAGGCCTACCCAGAACTTGAAAAGAATCGACAGACCATCCTGGATAACCTGACGCGCGAAGAAAAACGCTTTGCACGCACGGTTGAAGAAGGTTACGGCTACCTGGATGAACTGCTCAACGAGTTGAAGAAATCAGGTGGCAAGGTGTTGGACGGCAAGAAAGCTTTTGAACTGTATGCCACGCACGGACTGCCGTTTGAACTGACGCGCGATGTTGCCCAGGAACAAGACCTGAATGTGGATGAAGACGGTTTTAAAGCCGCGATGGAAGAACACAAGATCCAATCAGGCGGGGGCAAGGCGATGGGTAAAATGGGCGGCGAAAACGTGGAACTCTACAGCGCCGCACTGGAAAAATGCAAGCAAGCCAAGGAAATCGGTGATAACGGCGTTGAATATAATCCTTACGAATGGTTGAAGGTTGAAGGCAAGGTAATCGGTCTGTTCAGTGAAGGCGAGCAGATCACTTCGGCATCCACGGATACCGAAGTGGGCATCCTCGTGCCGCAAACTGGCTTTTACATTGACAGCGGCGGTCAGATGGGCGACACGGGCTGGATCCAGGCTGCGGACGGCAGTTGGGAAGTGGAGATCACCGAAGTCAAGAAACCAGCCACCGGCGTGATCATCCATTTTGGTACCGTTCTCCGCGGAACTGTGAAGGTGGGTGACAAGGCGCTGGTGATCGTAGATCAGCCGCGCCGAATGGATATCATGCGCAACCATACTGCCACACATTTGCTGCATGCCCAACTGCATAAAGTGATCGGTGAGCATGCCCGCCAGGCAGGTTCACTGGTAGCGCCAGACCGGCTGCGATTCGATTTCACGCATCACGAAGCCATCCCGGCCGAGAAGCTCGATCAAATTGAAGCCGGTGTCAACCAGGCCATCCTCGAAGAGCACGAACTAACGATCAAAACCAAGTCACTGGCTGAAGCGAAGGCTGAAGGCGCAATGGCTTTGTTTGGTGAGAAATACGGCGAGATCGTCCGAACAGTAACCATTGATGCGGAACATCCCATTTCATATGAGTTGTGCGGCGGTACGCATGTGAAAAATACCGGCGATATCGGCACCTTTTTGATCCTCAGCGAGGGCAGCGCGGCAGCCGGTGTGAGGCGCATTGAGGCTGTTACCGGGAGGGCTGCGTACGAAGTGATCAGAGAACGTAACAAGACATTGCGAAAATCCGCGAAATTATTGACTTCCAGCTTTGAAGAAGTTCCCGCAAAAATTGTAGCCTTGCAGGATGCACATGAAGACCTGAGGCGAGAATTGTCTGATGTGAAACAACAGATGGTCAAAACTGAGTTTGTCAAACAACTTGCAGGGACGAAGACGATCAAGGGCGTGCCTGTTTTGAGCTGCCTATTGAAAGATGCGGATAACGATACGCTGCGCATGATGACGGATACATTTAGAGAAAAGTATCCATCGGGTGTGGTCGCATTGGGATCTGTGGTGAATGACAAACCCACCATCATCTGCGCAGTGACCGAAGACCTTGTCAAACGCGGATTGAACGCCGGCGACATCGTCAAGGCGATTGCCGGAATCATGGGCGGCAGCGGCGGAGGAAGACCTGTGCTGGCGCAGGCTGGCGGTAAGGACGCGTCCAAGCTTTCTGAGGCGTTGGATGGGGTGGGTCCGTTTGTTGAGAGTAAACTATAGAAAACAAATCGTGGGAGTTTCTTAAAACTCCCGCGATTTTTGGTAAAAAAGGCAGTTCCCGAAGTCATTTTTAAGACTTCGGGAACTTGCAATAAACCATGAATTTTGAGTGGCTTGTGTTTCCGAGTTTAGGGCAAGAATCCGAACTCTAAAAACAGACTTCGGATTCTATTGATCGGTTACACAAATCTTTCTACGTGGATCTGGCCTTGCTGCTGTTTGGTGTGTTCGACAAATCCTTCAGCGTTGAGGGTTTCCATCATGGCGTTGACCATGCCTGAGACACCGCATAAAAAGACATGTGTGTTATCGGGTGTGGGTTTAAGACCCCAAACCTCGGATATAGCACCTGATTTCCAGATATCCTGCACCCAGCCGACCTTGCCGGTCCATGGTACAGGCTCTTCGGAGGGTCTGTCAATAGTGGTGATGTATTTGAAATTCTGACACAGGAACTGCATGGTTTGCAGTTCAGAACGGTAACCGAGATCCCAGCTATGATAGGCGCCATGCAGGACCGCGAATTTACGGTCGCTGCCGCATTGCAACTCGGTGGTAAGCATGCTGATGTAAGGGGCAAGACCTGTGCCGGTCGCGACCATAACGATGTTCTTTTCCTTGGGCACCTGGTTAAGGGTAAAAATGCCGCTGGTCTTGGGTCCGAGCCAGATAGGGTCGCCCACTTTTAACGCAAACAAGCGGGGGGTGAGTGCACCAGTGGAAAGCATGCTGATGTAGAACTCCATGTATTCCTTGGTTTTTGATGATGAAGTAATGGAATATGACCGGCGGATGAGTTTATCCGGGTCGCTGGGCGTGGGTTCTGGTTCAGACATGGCAGCGCGCGGTGCAGAACCGGGCAAGCCTAAAACGCCGAACTGTCCAGGGGTGAAATCAGGTAAATCCCAGCCTTTGGCGGCAACGCGCAGCATCATGACGCGCGGAGAAAGTTCAACTTTTGAAATCACTATTGCATTAAGTGTCTGGTCAACCATATTCTCTCCCTTAAAACTTTAATATTTACCGATATATTATATATTAAATGTCAAAATAATATATGATTGCGAGGATTTATGTAAACCAAAATACTCCGAATTCTTCATATACAACTTGTTTTAGGGGAAGAAACCATAGTCTGGAATTCATTAGGCTTCTATGCAGGCAAAAATGGTTATTCAACTCGTGAGGTTGAATTCAATTGGTAAAAGTGATAACATTAATGCAATAGTGATGTTATTGTGAAAGGGAAAAGATGATCCGGACTCAGATTCAATTGACTCAAGAACAGGCGAAGAGTCTAAAAAAGATGTCAAAAAAAGAAAACAAATCGGTGGCTGAATTAATCCGCATAAGCGTGGATAAGATGATCAATTCAGAAGGACCGATTTCTGATGATCTCGTAAAACAAAGAGCTTTGGCTGCGGCAGGTAAATTACATGGCGCAACAGATCTCGCAGAAAAACACGATGATTACTTGTTTGATGCATATTCATCATGAAAATTTTTGTGGATACGTCAGCTTTTTTAGCCATGCTGGTAAGGGATGATCAGTTTCATGATTTGGCCAAAAATGAATGGACCAGGATCATCGATACCGATGCCACAATGATCAGCAGCAACTATATCGTGGTTGAAACCATTGCTCTTTTGCAACGGCGATTTGGTAACGATGCAGTCAGGTTGTTCACATCAGACGTGCAGCCGTTGATCACCCTTGCCTGGGTTGATGAGAAAACTCACGAATCCGCTTTGAATGTTGTTAAGACCATCAACCAGCGTATTTTGTCTTTGGTTGATTGCACAAGCTTTGAAATTATGAGGCAATTGGGGATTGAACACGTATTTTCCTTTGATTCCCATTCCTCTGACCAGGGATTCAAGGTCATTCCCAATAACAAGTAAGAATAGCTCTAACCAATTGGCAGCCTTACATTATTTATTGATAATGTTCGGGTCAAGGAACCGAATTCTTAATTCAGATTTCGGTTTCTAGTTCCCGGAGAATCAATTCAGCACAGCAAAAAGCGCGCAGATGAATAACTCGATTAAGGGAAAGAATCCGATGTTTGGAAACAAACATCGGATTCTATAAGTTGCAGGTATTGAAAAAAGATTACTTTGCGGGTGTAAATTCCCAGAGGATCAATTCAGGCCGGCAGAGAAAACGGACGCGAGGTGCAATAGCTCCTTCGAGTCCGAGACCGCGGGAGATGTAAATGGTCATGCCATTCACAAGGTAACGCCCAGCCTGGAAGAGTCTGCCATAAAGAGAACCGGTATAGAGGGCGCCGAAAATCGGAAGACGAACTTGTCCGCCGTGGGTATGGCCGGAAAGCTGCAAATCCACGTCAAACCGGCTTGCGTTGGGGGCGAGATCCGGAGAGTGGTAAAGAAGTATATTGAGCGAGCTATCGGTCGATTGCTCCTTTGGTAGTAAATCTGACAACGTTTTCTCATCCAGATCGGGATTGTGCGTGCAGGTAACGCCCACCAGGTTGATATGTCCAGCAGGAATTTCGACTCTTTTGGTTTCATTATTCAGCCAGCGCAAAGAGGTTGAGCTTGAAAGGCGTGAAAAGAAATCCTGGAAGTCCACGGCGGGAGAGCCGGTCACGCCATAAACACCAAACGGTGCCGAAAGCTGGCTGAAAAAGGTGATGGCGTCCGATTGGGCGGTGGAATTCTCGATATAAGAAAGGTTGAGCACATCCCCGGTAAAGAGGATCAGATCAGGGGAAAGTTGTTTGACTTTCTCAAGGATCGATCTTTCGCGGCGCGTGAGGCGTTCTATATGAAGATCACTGATGTGCAGCACACGAAGCGCGGATTCACCGGATAATTTACTAGATTTGAAAGTCTCGTGATGTACATCCACCCAAAAGGGCTCAATGTAAAAGCCGTAGATCACAAGCAGGGTGCCGGCGATCTCAAAACCCAGGTTCCAACCCGCAGGCAGCCAGGCGAAGGGCACACGCAGGCAGGCAAGCATCAATGTGACGACCTTGGTTGGACCGAATGAGCGCTTCGTGGCTGGAAGTAAAGAGATCAGGATGTAATCCAGGAAGAAGAAGAGCGCCAAGACTCCAGTCATGACCGGGACGGAATGGTATTGAAGATAGTAGGGCAATCCGCCGAGGAGGGCGAGCAGGATCAGGATCACATTCATCAAGAGAGGTGGAATACGTTCAAGATTCTCAAAGGAATGCAGTACGCGGTCAAAAGGATTGCCCGCGCACCCGGGAAAGTATTTTGTTTTGGCAAAAGAGCGTGGTTGAAGGTTAATGTTTTTTGTCATAAGGCATAATAATACCGCCATGCAAGCAGCATGGCGGTATTTTCGTCATGATTATTTATCTTCAGGCAGCCAGCAGCATAATACCAGTTCTTTGGCGGCTTTGACTTCGTCCAGGCGGCCGATGGGGGTGTCATGCGGAGCTTCTTTCAACACTTCAGGCTTCTCGCGAGCCTCTTTGGCAATGGCGAGCAAGGCTTCGGCGAAAGCATCGAGGGATTGTTTGCTCTCGGTCTCAGTGGGTTCGATCATCAACGCTTCAAAGGCAGTCTCGACAGGCTTGCGGTCATCGGGCGCCAGAACCAGCCGTCTGCGTTGCTCGACAAGGGCGCGCGCAAGCGGTTTCACGAAAACCTTCTGCGGCAGAATAATCTG
>DAIEPS010000130.1 GCA_027348305.1 Anaerolineaceae bacterium
CAGGCAAAATCCAATATATCTATCATCCATTTTCCTTCCTAGGTTCTGGAAGCTGGGATGAATCTGTCAAATCTTCGGAAGCGGCTTATTGCGCGAATGACCAGGGAAAATTCTGGGAATACCACGATTACCTGTTCGCAAACCAGATCGGTGAAAACCAGGGCGCTTTCAGTGAAAAACGCCTTCAGGCGTTTGCCAAAAGTCTTTCTTTGGACATGAATTCATTTACGACCTGCCTGAGTTCTGACAAATACAATAAACAAGTGCTGGCTGATAATGATTTCGCCACCAAATCCGGCATTAACCAAACGCCATCGTTTACGATCAACGGAACCCTGGTAACTGGTGATCTGATCACCGCATTGGATGCAGCCGTCAACAAATAACCAAATAAGAACAAATAAAAAGAAGTCTGGCGAATCGCCGGACTTCTTTTATTTTATCAACGAAACCACCCACACAATGAGTGGGGCTATCACCAATGCCGGTAAAAAGCTGGCCGTTCTGATCCTGCGTAATTCAAGAAGGCTGCTGACCGCAATCGCCACCAACAGCACCCCGCCAGTGGCGGTCAACTCAGTCATCATCACAGGGGTCGCAAAACTCTGCACTTGTGAGGCCAACAAACTGATCGAACCCTGATAGATCAAGACCATGAAGGCTGAAAACAAAACCCCAACCCCCAAACTGGATGCGAATGCCATCGCCGCAAAACCATCCAAAATGGATTTGACCACCAGTGTGTCTATGTTTCCGGTTAATCCGTTGTCGATCGAACCCAAAATAGCCATGGGGCCGATGCAGAACACCAGTGTGGCGGTCAGAAATCCTTTGATGAATCTTTCCTTGCCGTCAGACTGTCCGCCTTTGTTGAACTTAGATTCCAGCCAGGTTGCCAGGTGTTCCAATCCGTCTTCTATCTTCCACCACTCCCCCAGCAAGATTCCGATCAGCACACTGCCCAAAACGATCAGTGAATTGGATGTCGTGATGAACAGCGAGATGCCGTAGACCATTGTAAACAGCCCCAACCCGCTGATCACCGTTTTCTTTACCCGCTCTGCCAGACGTGAACCCAGCAGCAGCCCGACCAGCCCGCCGATCAGGATGGTCCCAAAATTGATCAATGTTCCGCTCATTTTTCCTTCTTTTTTGCCAGTGACAGGCCCCCGCTGGCCTGGCCTTGCAAGACATGGAGTTCTAAGATGTAAAGGAAAGAGGAAAGCCGGTTAAGATATTGCACCAAAATTCCTCTAAAATCTTTCTCTCGTTTACCAAGTTCCACCAGGCGGCGTTCAGCCCTGCGCGCGATCGTCCGCGCCACTGAGATCGCTGCGCTGGAGGATGTGTCTCCCGGCAGGATGAACTGATTGGGGATTTTGGTGCTTTCAGTGTAGCGCTCGATCATTTCTTCGAGTGACATTAAACAGGCATCGTTGATCTTTGAAAACCTGTCTATATTCTCAGGGGTCGCCGCCACCTCAGACATGATCTCGTAAATCCTGACCTGGATCGTCTTGATGTCTTCATGCATCGGGTTCTCACACAGGCTTCGGGCCATCCCCAGTGCCGCGGAGAGTTCATCCAGTGTGCCAAGCACTTCAATTTGAAGGTCAGATTTATCCACACGGCGGTTGCCAATCAACCCGGTTGTGCCGTCATCTCCTGTTTTTGTATAAAATGGACTCATTTCTTTCCCTTCTACAAATCAACATCAATTCAGGATATTCAAGCTAAAAATATTTAAAATTATAGAACCTTCCACGCGGCTTCACAAATTAATAATTGGATGACTTTATTGAAAGACAGGTGCTGAATAGCACCTGTTCTTTTGCATTCTCTGTCAGGTTTATAAACCTGGGCTAAAAAAGATAACCGTTTGATGATCGAAAGAAAACGCAGCCAGTACTGGTCTATTTACTGGCTGGGGTTTCTGTTCCCTGGGCACGGCGGGCAGTCATATACCATTTACTGACTGTGGCAAAGCGGTCGCTGGTATCCATTAAGGGGCCTAATGACACCCCCTGGATAACAGAATCTACACCGTAATTGTAGACTGGATAATAGAGCGGCAGTGATGGCAGTTCCTGTTCAAAGATCGCCTGGAAGTTGTGATAAAGCCGTGTGCGCTCAGCAAAATCCATGGTAACCCTGGCCTGCTCGATTGAATCGCTCGCCAGCCGGTTGTTCCACTGTGAATAATTCTGTCCCGTTGTCGCCTGGCTGGAATCCCAGAAAGGATAGGGATCAGGATCAGGCGTGCGGCTCAGGTTCAAGTCAACCAAGGCAGCCTGAAAGGCCCTCGGTGTAAGTTTGTCTTTGACAAAGATATCAGCGGGGACGGCTTCAAGCATCACATCAATTGAGAGTTTCTTCCAATCGGATTGGATCGACTCCGCGATCATGCGATGCAGATCGTCATCCGGGTAGTCCAGAACGAAACGCAGAGCAACATCCTCTTTCATGCGGACGGGATTCGTGTCACCGGTGATAACGTAGCCGGCTTCTTTGAGCAGCATGGCTGCTTGATCCGGATCGTATTCCACCGTGGGCATGGTGTCCAAATAAGCCCAACTATCCGGGAAGATCACGCCGTTCGCCACAATGGCCTGTCCGTTGAAGAGGTCATTTACCAGGCGCTGGCGGTTAAGACCTAAAAGCAAAGCTCTTCGGATGCTTGCATCCTGAAAGAAAGGTAAAGCGGGGTCGTTCAGATTAAACAACACCATGCTGATCTGCGGAAGTCTTCCGGTGTAGACTGAAAGGTTCTGGTTATTTAGAGCAGAAGCAAGCATCTCATCAGGGATCTCACTGATGCCCTGTACGTATTTATCAACATAAGCCTGGTAGGCGCTTTTTGCATCTGCATAATATCTGAAATAAATTTCTTCAAGAAATGGGCCGGATGTGGAGTTCTTGGTAAAGGCTTTGAGGGTCAACCCTGTGATGACATCATTTTCAACTGTGAGTTCAGAAAATTGGTAAGGTCCGCTGCCCACTGGCTCCAAATTGAAACCGGAATCAGCGATTTCTTTGATGGATTTTCCAGACAACAGGTGGTTTGGAAGGATACCAAAAGCAAGGTAGTCCTGGAATGGCGCAAAGGCATCCGGCAGGATAAACTGCATATTGAGATCATCCAGCACAACCAGTTTGATCTCTTTCCAAAAAGCAACCAGGTCGGATGAAATATAGCCATCGCCTGATTGGAGCAAGGACACAGTGAAGGCAATATCCGCTGTGGTCAGAGGCTCTCCATCATGCCAGGTGAGTTTATCCCGCAAGGTGACATTGTAGATCATCCCATCTTGAGAAGGACGAATGGATTCAGCAAGATCTGGTTCAGGCATACCGCGAGAATCAAATTTCACCAATCCGGAGAAGATCAGGCGATCAACATCTCTATCCACCTGGTTTGAAGAGTCTAAAAGCGGATTCAGACGAGAAAGGCTGCCAATCAGCGCTTCGGTATACACACCACCAGATACGGGTTGTGGTGTGCCAAGTTGACCGATACCACCGCGTTTTTCAAGAATGAGTAAAGTTCCGACCACCAAACCGGTCAGAAATAAAATGAGCAATTGCCATCTGTATTTTTTCATATTTTTTATATGCTAAAAGGCGACTAAACGATCTTGTTAAAGGTCGAGCCGCCCAATAATAATTCGGAATGGAAAAGCAGAACACTTGTAGAAAACAGAATTAAGCTTTCACCAATACCGCTGCCATCGTGAGTATGAAGAATAACCCACTCAGAACAATTGTGACCCAGAAGAGGGTTTTTTCGATGCCGCGACGGGCAGAAAAAACACCACTGTCGGTTGCTCCGCCGAAACCGCCCAAACCTACTCCCTTGTTTTGCAGGATTACGCTGGTGATCAGAGCCAAAGAAGTTATAATTAAGGCGATATCAATATAGGTTTTCAATTTAAGCCTCCTAAAAATACAAGCACCGAAAATTATACCGTTCAGTACCGGAAAAAGTCAACCTAATGAAAGAACTCATTTGCAACCTGCATCTCCATTCCACTTACTCTGACGGGTCGGGCGACTACCGCGCCATTACACAGGCCGCCCTCAAAACCGAAGTGGATGTCATCATCCTGACCGATCACAATATTCTGGTCAAAGGACTTGAAGGCTATCGCCGCAGCCAGGATCGCACCGTGCTGGTGCTCACAGGTGAAGAAGTTCATGACCAGAACCGTGAACCGCAGAAAAACCATACCCTGGTGATCGGCGCGGAAAAAGAAATGGCAGGGTTTGCCCCTGACCCGCAAACCCTCATAGATGAAGTCAAACGCGCAGGAGGGCTTTCCTTCCTCGCCCACCCTTATGAGTTTGACCTTCCCATGATCCACGAACCTGATATCTCATGGGTAAATTGGGAAGTTGAAGATTTCACCGGCCTCGAACTCTGGAATGGCTTGAGTGAATTCAAGACGGTGGTACGCTCGCTGCGAGATGGAATTAAGTATCTCTTCCTGCCCGAAATGATGGCGCACGGGCCGTTGAAACCCACCCTCGCCAAATGGGATGAACTGCTGAACGCCGGAAAAAAGGTTAATGCAGTGGGCGGTTCTGACGCACACGCCATTAAATTTCAAAAAGCCATACTCAAGCGGACGGTCTTTCCGTACGAATTTCATTTTTCTGCCATCAACAACCACCTGATCGTGGATGAGGGCATTTCTGGCAGTATCAATCTGGATAAAGCGGTTGTCTACGAAGCTCTCCGTAAAGGCTCTTCCTTTATCGGTTATGATTTGCCGGCATCCACCCGCGGATTCCGGTTCGTTATTGACGATGATGACCAGGAATATCATCTCGGCGATTCTTTCTGTATGAAAGACGGCGCCACCGCCAGGGTGAGCCTGCCTGAGTCTGCCAACATCCGCCTGATACACAACGGCAAGGTCATCTCGGAACAAAAGAACGCCAACCGTTTGACCTGCTCCATTACGCAGCCCGGTTACTACCGTGTGGAATGTTCGCTCTTCTTCCTTGGTGAAGAACGGGGCTGGATCTATTCAAACCCAATTTACGTGAAACCTGGCAGTAAGAGGTTGTCATTTTGATCTCCAATAATGTCACCCGCCTGTTGGATTCCAGAAAGATCCATTACACGCCGTTCGAACTGCCGATCGAAAAACTCGGTGCGGAAGAAACAGCAGCCATTCTCAACCTTTCACCTGAAGTCATTTTCAAGACCATCGTGGTTGTACGGCCTAAGGGTAAACCTATGTTATGTGTCATTTCGGGTGCCACCGTTGTTAATCTTAAAGCTGTTGCTGAACTCGTTAATGAAAAAAAAGTCAGTATTCCCACAATGGCCGAAGCAGAAAGTCTGACCGGTCTGCAAGCCGGCGGAATTTCTCCTCTGGCGTTGATCAACAAGGGATTTGCGGTCTTTATCGATCAGCGCGCTTTGAATTACCCTGAGATCCATATTTCAGGCGGGCAAAGAGGACTGACCTTGCGTCTTGATCCGCGGGATGTTCAAAAACTGACCAACGCCCGTTTCGCGGATGTTTCTTCTCCTCAAGCATAGTTGACCAACACATTTCTGCATCAA
>DAIEPS010000131.1 GCA_027348305.1 Anaerolineaceae bacterium
CTCATTGCTGAAGGCAAACAGCCTGCCCGCTTTGTTGAGATCCTGCTGGGTGTGACCAAAGCCTCCTTGAGCACCGATTCCTTCCTGTCTGCAGCTTCCTTCCAACACACCATCAAGGTGTTGGCTGGTGCAGCCATTGCCTCTACGGAAGATCCGCTGTTTGGTCTGAAAGAGAACGTGATCATCGGCAAGTTAATCCCTGCTGGCACCGGTTTTGTCCATGGACGGTTTAGCGGTCCAATTGAAAAACCTGTTGTGGTCGAAGAAGTGGCAGCGGTTGAAGATGGTGGACCGAGCGAACCCTTAGCTGAGTAACACTTTGAAAAGTTATCAAGAACCCCGAGTTATCTCGGGGTTCTTTTGTTAACCTCTTAAAATTACTCACAATTTAAAGCAGGGTGGGGTAAACTTAAGCTGAAATTCAATACCATGAACGGAGTCATTTATGGAATTAGGACTGGTTAGAAAAGTCGATATCGATCATGAGATGCAGCAGTCTTATCTTGATTACGCCATGAGCGTGATCGTTGCACGTGCACTACCTGACGCAAGGGATGGTCTCAAACCCGTGCAGCGCAGGCTGCTTTATGCCATGTACGATATGGGCATTCGACCAGATTCCGCATACAAAAAATCTGCCAGGATCGTTGGTGAAGTGCTTGGCAAGTATCATCCACATGGAGACCAGGCAGTGTATGAATCCATGGCGCGTCTGGCCCAGGATTTTTCAATGCGCTACGAACTTGTGGATGGACAGGGTAACTTTGGCAGCGTGGATGGGGATCCCCCGGCCGCCATGCGTTATACCGAAGCAAGGATCACACCGTTTGCGCTGGAATTATTAAGCCAGCTTGACCGCAACACGGTTGATTTCGACCGGAATTTTGATGACACCTTAAGCGAACCCAGTGTACTGCCCTCCGCCATACCTAATATGTTGGTTAACGGCGCCACGGGCATTGCAGTGGGCATGGCGACCAGCATTCCGCCGCACAACCTGGTTGAGACTGTGGATGCGCTCGTTTATATGCTGGAGCACTGGCAGAAACTGGACGACATCACTGTTGGCGACTTGATGAAGTACATCAAGGGACCTGATTTTCCGACCGGTGGAATCATCTTGCAGGAACACGAACAAAACGAACTTCAGGCCACCTACGCCACCGGCAAGGGCAGGATCACACTGCGCGGCCGTCTGAACCTGGAAGAGATGGCACGCGGCAAGAGCCGCATTATCATCACTGAGCTTCCTTACATGACCAATAAATCCAGCCTGATCGAGCGGATCGCTGAACTCGCGCGCGAGGGAAGTCTCGAAGGAGTTTCTGATCTCAGAGACGAATCTGACCGGCACGGCATGCGCATCGTGATCGAGTTGAATAAAGCAGCCGATGCCGACAAGACTCTGCGTGCGTTATACAAACGCACCCCATTGCAGATCACCTATAGCATCAATTTGCTGGCGCTGGTCAATAGTGAACCCAAGCTGCTTTCGCTCAAACAGGCATTGAAAGTGTTTGTCGAACACCGCCTCGAGATCGTCAGAAGAAGAAGTGAATTTGATCTGAAGAAAGCGGAAGAACGCATTCACATCCTCGAAGGACTGCGGATTGCCATCAAATTCCTGGACGAAGTCATCGCATTGATCCGCGCAGCCGCGGATACGGACCAGGCCAGGGAAAAATTAATGAAGCGATTCAAGCTGAGTCAAGTGCAGGCTCAAGCCATCCTGGACATGCCATTGAAAAGGCTGGCATCTCTGGAGAGAAAAAAGATCGAACAGGAATACAAAGACCTGCTCGAACTGGTCAAAGAACTGCAGTTGTTGTTGAAATCAGAGGCCAAACGGCGGCAGGCTATCATAGGTGAGCTCACCGAGATCAAAACCAAATACGGCGATACCCGCAAGACACAAATTGTGATGCTCAAACAGGGCAAAGTTGCCGCTGATCTGCTGACAGTCAAAGAAGTGACCCCCGTGGAAAACGTGTGGGTGGCCATTTCAAAAGAGGGTAAGATCGCGAAAACCGCGGAAAAAAATCCACCCAGGATGGGTGGACGTGAAGCCCCCATTCTGCTACTTAAAACAGATTCACACCAGAACCTTTACCTGGTTTCAAAGTCAGGCAAGTGCGCGTGCCTGGCTGTGCAATCATTGCCACTCGTTGAAGATTTTGAAAGTGCAAGTGATATCCATCGGGTTAGTTCTTTAAAGGACGGCGACGCACCGGTGGCGCTGTTCTGCCTTAATCATGATCAAAAGCATTCTGAGACCTTGTGTGTGACCACACTGACAAGGTTGGGGATGATCAAGAAATCCCTGGTTTCTGAACTGCCTGGTCCTTCTTCGGATTCATTTGTTTTATGCAAGGTGAATGACGGAGATGAACTGGGTTGGGCGACGTTGAATGAAAACGAGACCCAATATCTGATCCTGACGAGTCAGGGCATGTCAATCCGTTTTGAGGGGAATGAGGTCCGTGCGATGGGACTTGTCGCCGCGGGGGTGAACGCCCTCAAGCTGGCAGAGAGCGACCAGGTTGCCGGAATGGTGGAGATCACCAGGGGATTGGAAATATTTGCAGTTTCTTCCGATGGCAGGGGCTGGCGTATGGAAGAGAAAGAATTCCCCGTCCAGGGACGTTATGGGCAGGGGGTGAACACCTGCAAGGTAAAAATCGGAGCCGAGATGATCGGTTTAACCGTTGGCAAGAAGAACACCCAAATTGCACTGCATATGAGAAAAGCAGCAGCAAAAATTATCCGGCTGGATGAAATTCCAACCGGAAAAAGAGCGACCAGCGGCAAGGCTGTTGTGGAGTTGAAGCCGGGCGATGAAGTTCAAAACATCGTGGCGATTCTGGATAACGTGGCCCTGCCTGTTGGAACAGGCAAGCTGGTGCAGCAAAGCCTGCTATGAAATAGTGAAATGCGTATAGTGATAGGCTATCTTGCCATCTTTAATGCCGATGGTATCACTGCCATCATACACATGACCCCGGCTTGAATCACAAGTCCAGGTGAAATGACGTGTTTCGCCATTATTGGTCTGGCTGGTGACCCTGAAGATGCCTGCATTCAGGTAATTAGCAAGCAGTTGCCCATAAAAGACGCGAATATTCTCTTTGCCCTGGATCGTCTTTTCAGATGAGACGTGAACGGCGTCATCTGTATAGAGATCCAGCACTTTGTCATACGTCACGGTATTAAGCATATCCATGAATTTGTCGAGGATATCCGTACTGGGGGGAAGGGGCTGGCTGGGAGCAGGCCAGGAGTAATTGGCCACCTGGTTCCATATATCGGGAAGCACTGTTCGTGAATCATCCCAAGAATACATGTTGGCACCGGTGCAGCCCAGTGATTTGGCGCAATCCAAAAAATCTTTGACCTCACCGGGGGTTGGCTGCCAGCCTGATTCGCGGAATGCAGGTCCGGTGGGGATCATCGGTTTTGATGAATTAATAGCCATGAATTCCTTATAAGATTTGGTAAGATCGTAGACGGGATTATGCGCTTGCATCCAGTAAACCTGGGGCATGCTGTAATCGCAGTACTGCATGAATGCCGCATACGGGAAATTGCCATGATATGATGGCCAACGAAAGGTACTGAGAGCAATGGGGGTGTTGGGAAGTCCGCTGCGTACTTGGGTCATAAACGAACGCGCCACTGCATCCCGGCCTGCGAGTGTATATTCTGTTTCGGCATCCACCACGTAACCATCAAGGTTGTATTTTCTGCATTGAGAAACGGCAATGGTGGCTTCACCACCAGGGTTATAACCGTAGACATAATGCCAGCCCCATACCAAAATGCCTTTGGCGCGAAGCGCATCCACAACGGGGGGGATCAGGTCTGCGCCGGTAGTTTTGTTAACATTGTAGGCGTAGGAACTGTCGGCAATCTTAATGATGACATGTGAAAAACCGCAATCCTTGGCCACATTGGCGATAGACTGGGGATTTCCGCCTTCACAATTGGGGATTTTCCAAATCCAAGTACCTTTTCCTTGAAGTACCATATCTCATCCTCCGTTTTGAAGCATCACTTGATCATTCTGCGGTTAACGACCCTTCGAGATCAAGCGTTTTCGCAACCTCGCGCATGGCGAGAATCACATTTTGACAATGTTCCCATAAAGGAACGCCAAATTCCATTGCCCCACGTTCCATCTCTTCACGGTTGGCTCCTGCTGCGAAAGCCTTGTCTTTCCATTTCTTTTTGACAGAACTGGCTTCAAGATCAAAAAGCGATTTGGAAGGCCTTACCAATGCGACGGCAGTGATCAGCCCTGTAATCTCATCACATGCATATAACCCTTTTTGAAGGAGTGTTACACGCGGAATATAAAGGTGATCCCCGTGACTTAGAATTGCCTGAACGATCTCTTCTTCAACATCCAGTTCGCGTAGCATGGGAGCACCGGCCCTGGGATGATCCTGGTAAGTCGGGTGAATCTCCCAATCAAAGTCGTGCAGGATGCCTGTTATGCCCCAAAGATCTTCGGGCTGGTTCAGTTTGCGTGCATAGAAGCGCAAGGCGGCTTCGACAGACAGCATGTGTTTGACCAACTGCGGACTTTTTACATATTGATTGACAATGGCGAGCGCTTCTTCACGTGTTTTCATGTTCTCTAATTCTCACTTGGAAAGATGGGTTCCGGATCGCCCAAAACGGGCAGCGGATGACTGAACCAAACCTGCCATAATGCCACCGTTGTGGCGGGAAGTTCCCTGGTATTCCATACAAGCCTAGAATACTTGCGGTAATAGCGAAGGTCGGCAGCGACCCCCGTGGCTTTTAAACCGATGCCGTTGCAGGTGAAGAGAGCCCGTGGCAGGTGATATCGCTGGGTAATCAGAATGGCTTCTTTAACTCCAAAAATGTGGAGGGCGCGGTAGCAGGTATCGTATGTTCTGCGGCCAGCATAATCCAGCACGATGTCTTCCTGGGGAACGCCAAGTTTGATCGCGAAGGCTTGCATCGCGCCTGGTTCGTTATAATCGACAAACCGATTATCACCGCTCATCAAAAGCTTTTCGACCTTTCCTGTTTTGTATAACTGCACTGCAGCATTCACGCGATCTTGCAAGACCGGGGAAGGCGTTCCGTCTCGCTGCAGCCCTGCACCAAAGACGATCGCCACCCTGGCTGTTTTTGAAGTTTCGACGGTCTGGATCTTGCCAATAGACAGAATTTCGGTGAGCAAACGAGGCAGCCCAAAGACAACCAGGAATGCAATGATCAGCCAGAACAACAATCGAATCAACATTTTTATACTCTTTTTTATCATAGCAAGAATTGTACCAAATCAGTTTTCTGTAGATTATAAAATGATTTATTGTTTGTGACTTTCAATTATTTGGATATGGTTACATTTTTATGCGAATAGTGTATGATGTTTTGGATTATTAGCCTTGGTATTACAATAATGGATTGTAGGCAACTCAAAAACGATTGACAGGAAGACAGCACATGGTTGATGTTAATGGATACTTTAAGTCTTTCTTAGACACCCTTCCTTTGTTACT
>DAIEPS010000132.1 GCA_027348305.1 Anaerolineaceae bacterium
CAGTTTCAGGATCTCATCGCTTGCGTAGCCCAGGCACCAGGTGCGGGTGAAGTCGTAAAAATATCCGCCGCCCGGTTCACAGGGATAGATGTCGTAAACGATGGTCTGACCGAGCCGCATGAGATCGGATTCCTTGCCCATGTTATGCGGCACGCCGGCATCCCGGCCGATGGCAAAGATTGTGCCTTCGGGGTTTTCGGCGCCGGCCTCGGCCAGCCACAAGTTGATCTTCTGTTTGACCTCGCCCAGCAGCAGCGGACTGCCATCCGCGTGCACCAACACGTCTTTATCAACCTTGTGACCCGTCAGAAAATCTGCCGTCCGCCCCACCACACCGGTGGTGATCTTGCCCATGCGGCGGATGTGATCCAGCTCATCGTCTTCCTTGGTCATCATGGCCTGCAGCATGATCTCGTCGCGCATGAAACCGGTGAAACTCATCCGTGGCATGCGTTTCTCAAGGCGCAGAAAAACCGCGTGCATCAACCCGACTTCTTTTTGACCGTAAACCGCCACGCTGCCCGATTCAATGCCCAGTTCTTTGAACATCTTCTCATAGCGGATGGCATAGGCCTCGACAAAATCACCGTGGGCTTCATTGGCCAGTTCCGACATGGGGTATTTGGAATAAGGAATGACCTTGAGTCCACTTAGGGCGCCTTCTTCGCGCTCCATGGCATTGCAGAAGAGCACGGCGTCGCAGCCGCGTTTCTTGATCAGGTCGGCATCCGAAACGTGTACCGCCCCTGTGAAATAGGTCATCATGGCGTTGTGTTGGGCAGAGCCTGTGACGAGCAGCACATCCATGCCCTGTTCTTGCATCAATCGGTCAATGTCGGATCTCATTTTTGTCTCCGGAGTTCAGTGTATTTATGTTTTCCGCTTGAGTTTCAGCAGATCACAACAGTATTGCAATTATACACTCTGAACACTTGAGCTTCAGTGGTTGAAATCAGCATTGTTTGAAAATTCGATACTAACCAGAATAGGAATTGGAAGCCATCAGGATGGACATTTTAACCGCCTGATAGAGAATTTTCGTCACTTCCTCGTATTCTTTTTGGAGTTCCGGTTTTTCAAATCCCAAATCATTCCAGGACCCCATCCCGCCAAAAACATAAGCCTGCGCCGCCGCGGCGAGGATTTGACGCGCCGCACTGCTGAACCCGGAAGCCGGCAACATATCTGGGTGATATGGCGCATCAGCTATTTTTGAATCCAGCAGATGTAACGCCTTGGCAAATGTTTCAGCCCAACCGCTGAGGTCCACTCCGGGTCGACCGGCAAATTGTTGAGCCAATGAGATGGAAAATCGTAACTTATTTTTAACATCCGTCAGGTCCATTTGCTCCGTTGCATGAGAATAACCAAAGGCCAGGCCGCGGTATTCAACAAACCAGGGTTTTTGGGGCTGCCCACCTGTTTTCCATAGCGGATACCAGAGTTCAAACCCCTTGGGCATATCAACCTGGATCGCAATAGGCGAGCCGCCTGAAAATGCCACCGCAATATGTTCAGCTATATCCGTACGATCCCAGGCAAAACCGATATTCCATAGGCGTTTTGCATGGCTTTTTCTTAACGTGTCAAACCAATCAACAACATTCTCTGCAACCAAAACACCTTTTTTATCCAAAGTACTTTTATAACGCACAAATTTGACTTCATTGACAAATTGAAATGTTGAATTACCGGAAAGATCGATCGTCGATTCTTCGGCATGACCAAGGAAGTAATTTCCGTGCGCCACCAGCGTGATGACTTGAGCCAATTCCCCGTTCATAGTTTATGTTCTCTCCCTTCGACTTTTTCATTGCCCTGGTATGCGAACAATTCTTACTAACTGGTAAGGAACACTTCAATATCATCCAGGTGAGCGTTGCGGTGCAGAGACCTGTCCACCCAGCGCGGACTCTCTTTTTCAAGCTGGTCGATCATCTCAGGCGAACACGCTTCAAGCTGCTGGTCGAGTCTCTCGGCGCCGCCGAGCGCCAGGTTTGCCGCTTCTCTAACCGGAATGGCTCTCAGAAAAGGTTCAATAATGTCGTTGAGTTGCTCATCGATCTCAGTGCGAATGACCCTGCCTTCTTTCTTTGCCATCTCGATCACATGCTGCACCCGCTGATCCCAAAAGGCCAGGTGGGCCAGCGTGACCGAAACCGTCCAACCATTGGTCAGCACACAAGTCATCTGTGCATCAGACAAGCGCTTAATGAGCAGCTTCATCCTGATTGTGGATTCTCGATTGGCCTTGAAAATGGGTGCATTATTCATAATTATCATTCCTTGATTGTATAAAAAAAATGATATGTATTGCTCATTCACCAAAATATCTTCGGTCTCGAAGATTATTGTTAATTTATCGAATAAAGCTCTCCGGTTCAAAATAATGGGGTTCATCTTGAAAACGGTTCGGCCAAAAATCAAGTTGCTCCACAGGGATGTTCAATCCTTTTCCATAGTGTAGAATTTCTTCCCAACTTGAAGCATGACTTGTAACTTTGAAGACCTTGTTTTTGTAAATCACTACAATCATTTCATCATCATAGAGGTGGCCATAGAAAGGCGCGTCTTCCCGCATGTTCGCTTGAATTTGAACGATCGAATCATCCAGGCTCTCGCGTGAAACCTCAATGCCGTATAAGATCCAATCGCCTGCCGTTTTTTGAGCAAAACGTTTAAATCGGGTCGGAAACGATCTATCTGAAAATGCCATATTGACCAGTATTCCATGAAATCTACTTTGTGCCATGATTCCCTCCACGATGTATAGAATGGTCTTGAAATCCACTATCAATGCAGTTACTCAAATGATTCGGCTTTGGCAAACACATCTTCCCAGATCTCATCCGCCACCTCGGCTACGTTCATGTCGCTGGTGTCAATCTGTTTGCCGATGAACCCCCTTTGAGAAGCTGCCATCTGGATCTTGTACAGTTCAATGAAGCGGTCGAGTTCCCAATTGATCTCATCACGCCCACGTCCGCGGATGCGCCGGACCTGTTCCGCTTCGCTGCAGGTCAGCCAGTAGGTGTGGATGTCTGGGTCAAGCGGTGTCAACAAATCAAGCAGATCCTGAAGGGATTCCGCGCTTTCAAACACGTAATTGATCACGAAACAGCGGTAGCCGTTCTGCTGATGAAAACCGATCAGCAGCGCCAGTGTTCGGTAGAGATAGCTGATACGCGCATCGTCGTAAATGATAAACGGATGCACATCCCCAATGGCGTCGCCATCCAGGTGTACGGATTTTTCGAATTTGTAATGCAGTTGGTCGGCCACGCTGGTCTTGCCTACCCCAACTGAACCATTAATGATGATGATCATTGCCTTGGTCTCCAGGTTCTCTTTGGATTCAAATTATCTTTCATGGAGCAGGTCTATTGGGATAGCCCCGCAAATTTCAGCATCCGCAGCGCATCAAGCGTGACCCATTTGCTCGGTTGATTCCGTTTCTCCAATGGCCACGTGCGGGATACCGAACCGCACAACCACCTTCCCTGTTCGTTTTGCAGCGCCAGAAATCGCTGCAGCAGCGTATCAAAACGCGGATCGCTGCCATATCCAAGTATTGCTAAAACCTTGAGTGCGCTCAGCAGATCCCAGCCCCGGGGAACCCCCAGGGTAAGCCAGCGTTTGTGTTCGCCCTGAAAATCATAGGCAGCACTTATTAATTTATCCGCTAAAAAAGCAATAACACCCGAGACACGCTCTGATTTCATCTCAACAGGTATAACAGACAATCCGTTAAGCTTTGCAATGACACTCCACAAGCACTGGCGAGGGTTATTGCGTCCGCAGTCAAATACGTTTTCTTTTGATGATTCCTCAACAAGATAAGCGAACGCCGCCCTCACCCGCGGATCATCTCCGAAGCCAAAATAGGTGAGAAATGGAAGTTGCTGCCCCGTGGTACAGGGGAAGATTCCGCTGCGAGTTTTCCTGACCAATGAGAACCCGCCGCACTCATTCTGGCAAAACTCGAGAAAGGAGTTGCAGCCTGAAGATGTGCGGCTGTCTGGGGGAACCCCCAGCATATGAAGCAGGCTGAGAACCCCCACAGCTCCATCGGCTGTGTAAGGTTTGATCTCATCCTTCCCCCAATACCCTTCAGGGTGTTGCAGCGCAAAGACCTCATTCACCAGCGGCTGCTGTGATAGCACTTTTCTTGCCTCTTGAACTTCGACTGCATCACAGGGTTCGCCAACAACGTCCACCAGCGTCCAATAGCGCACAGACGGGTTTTCAGGTTCAAGCAGCCAGGGAAGAGGATCACCTTTCAAAAGACTTTTCATATTCCACTCCCTTTTATTGATCAATACCCCGTTACTCTGAACTTATCCCTTACTGATCAACCTTCTCAAGTCTGGCATATTCGAAGGCATCCACCCAGATCGGCTGACCTTTCTCGTCCGTGTGAAAGAAGGTGAATTGTTTGAAATCTCCTTCGCGGATGAACCCGATCTTTTCAAGCAGCTTCCACGAAGCCGGGTTATCCTGGTTGCAACGCGCCATTATGCGGTGCGGATTGAGGGTCGCAAAGGCATAATCCACCAAAGCCCCCGCGGCTTCTGACCCATAACCCTTGCGCTGGAATTTTGGATTGAAAATATATCCCAACTCCCAGGTGCGGCATTCAGGCGGTTCGCGCTGTTCAAAATATAGATGTCCGATCAGTTTGCCGCTTTCCTTGAGCACCACTGCCAGAAAATTGGAGCCTTCCGCCCTGTCAGCCACCAGGTCTCTGGCCTCATCCATGCTGATCGGTTCGCCCGGCTCAAACCGGTAGATTTCGGGCAGGGATAAATACTCAAACAGGTCAGCCGCGTCTGACGGCTTGAAATGTCGGATCGCTATTCGCTCAGTCTCGATCAAAAAATCTTCGGCTAATTTCACAGGTCACCACAACAATTGTTCAGCCAGTTTAATGAATTCCTCTTTACTGACGAACCCTTTGCTGGTAGGCTCATTGCCGGTAAAAACGAAGGTGAAGTAATAATCGTGCGCCTGCCACCGGAGCCAGTAAACAGGTGCATCTTTCTGCCAAATACCATTCTGGTCGCTCCCCTGCACAAACTTCGCCCAGACGTTGCCCAACAAGACATCTTCAACCTGAGCGTCTTTTGCGTAGCTGATCTGCGGATTAACAAGTTGCTGGGTCAGGAACAACATTTCTCCGGTGAAATTCGCATCATTCCAGACATATTGAACTGTTAAGGCCTGCTGTTCCGGTATGTATTTGATACTTTGAAATTTATAATCCTTCGGTAGCGTGTTCGGAAGTTTGATGTTGAATCCGGCGTCCTTTTGAGCTAGGCTTATTTCTTGAACATTGCTGACAGTATAGTATTCATTGGCAGACGCGTCAGAGGTTTGTTTGCTGCAGCCTGCCAGTAAGATGAACAAACTTACCAGAAAAGTTGATCGGACGAACAATCTCATGTAACTTCGATCTCCTCATTTTAAAATTTATAGATAATAACGCTAACAACGAAACATACTTACCTTCGCATCATCTAT
>DAIEPS010000133.1 GCA_027348305.1 Anaerolineaceae bacterium
GTGCGAAGGTGGTCACACCTCCACCATCCAGGGTTACTGACTTGGTAATGGTGATAGTTTCAGTGAAAGTGCCATTGAGGTTGATGGTCGCACCGTCAGAGTGAACATCGTTGATCGCAGCTTGAACAGGGGCTGCGTCTACGTAACAATCGTAAGTAAGAAAACCTTCCGGTTTGATCCAGGCATCGCATTCAGCCTGTGTGGCGAAGTAAGCGATGGCGTGTGTGGCATCCAGGCTGTCTGCGAACCACGGGTCCGCGGCCAGCGCCTGGCCGGCCTCAACCGAACCCAACGCGATTGGGTTGCCATCTGCATCCACCAGAACTGCATCTGTCTGGGCAAGGGCATCCACCCCGGCGGAAGTCTCCTCAGCCGCGGCTTCAGTGGCAATAGCAGTTGCTTCATCAGTGGGAGCCGAGGTAACAACTTCAGTGGCCGCGGCTGTCGCCGCGTCAGTGGCCGCGTCAGTGGGTACTTCAGTTGGGACGACCTCAGTCCCCGCCGCCTGGGTTGCTGCCACCTCGGTGGCGGGAGCCTCCGTGGAGGCAGACTCGGTGGTCACCACTTCAGTGGCAGCCGGTTCTGCGGTAGGTGTATCATCCTGGGCAATGACCGGTTGGGGCACTGCCATTGAAAAGATCACGATCAGGATAAAAAGTGTTTTGAGTTGTTTTACTAATAAGTTTTTCATCTTCCCGCTCCTAATTCTGCTTGAGATATAAAAAGACAATTACTTGATTTGTGCTGCCCAAAACGAGATTAAAACAAACGAAACCAACCTATTACCGGGCGGTTTCGCTATTTGCTCCCTGAAATCATCTGTCGATTTTCACCGGCAAGCGACCAAATCACGACTTCAGATCATTGCATCCAATTTTCTGTTTTTAAAGCAGCCTTATATCTTCACAGCTTTACATAAAACTTCTTGCAATAAGACGATCCTCTTCATTCATTACAAAAACTTTTATGTTACCCAGCCGGATTGCTCCGGCTGGGTCTCGAAACACATCATTGATTATTTGGGCAGAACTACCAGCACTGGCACGTTGCTGTTGGTTGTAGAGGCGTTGCCAAGCTGTCCGAAGGTGTTCTCACCCCAACACATCGCTGTGTTGCCGGCGCCGCTTAAGACGCAGGTGTGGTGAGCTCCCACAGCCAAGGCATGTGCAAGCGTCAGGTTCTTCACCAGCATAGCGGAAGGCGAATCGGTATTTGTTCCATCACCCAACTGTCCGCTGCCGTTTGAACCCCAGCAGGAAACGCTCTCGTCGCTGTTGATGGAGCAGTTGTGGTCCAAGCCGGTTCCAACTTCAATGGCGGGCATGGCACCTGCCACTGCAGCCGAGGTCAGGTCGCTACCCCAGCATTTGACCGAACCGTCAGTTGCCACGGCGCATCCGGTGTCACCCCAGCGATTGGCTGAAATGGAGAGGGAGTTGGCGAGCTGTTTAATGGCCTCAGCCTTCACCTTCGCCCATTCATTCACGCTACCGAGCACATCACTTCCGAGCAGCAGACCTTGTCCACCTGAGATCTGCGCAAGCAGTGTGGTGAGTTTGGATTTCACCGGGCTGGTTTGATTGGTGGTGGTTCCATCATTGAGTTGGCCAAGGTCGTTCTTACCCCAGCACCAGACTTCCTGGTTCATCAGTTGTGCACAGGTGAATTCTTCACCGGCGGTGATGCTAAGCACTTTGTCAGGCAGACCGGCTACCTGCACAGGAACGTCACTGTTCGTGGTAGTGCCGTTGCCCAATTGACCTGAACTGTTTTCGCCCCAGCACCACATCTCGCCGCTGATGGTGAGCGCGCAGGTATGTTTGCTGCCGGCGGTCAAGTTCAGAACACCGGTGAGGTCTTTGACATACGCAGGTTCAGATTTGTTGACAATAGTGCCGTCGCCAAGTTGACCTGAGGCGTTGAGACCCCAGCAGATCACCTGTCCGTTATTGTAGGTCATGCAGGAGTGTCCCAAACCGGAGACGATCAAGGTTCCACCGGTCACTGGGATGAGCGCTCCACCTGTCACCGGAATCGCGAGCGCAGGGGTTGCACCTGTCACCGGGATTGGAGGAGGAGGAGGCACACAAGCCGGATCAGTGGAAGGAATTGAGGCATTGTATGCACACGGAGCAGGGCATAACGGATCAGTGGATGCGATGTCAGGATTGAACACACAAGGAGCCGGGCATAACGGATCAGTAGCTGCAAGTTTTGGATTGAAGACACAAGGTACGCATGCTTCGCTCCTTGCTGCTAATTTAGGATCGTAGGAGCATGGCACGCAATTGGGGCTGGAGGCTGGCATTGAAGGATCATACGAGCAGGGTGTCTCGCACTTTCCATTGAACAAGTATTGGCCAGCCGGGCAGGGGTATTTCAGGAAGGATAACGGTTTGCATTTGTCACCGTGTCCATCATCACACCCTTCGGTAAATCCAAGTGTCTTTATAGAATCTACGCCGCACATGGTCACAGGTTTCTCGCATTTCCCTGAGGTTGTGCTTAGAACCGTGCCATACGGGCAGTCAGGAACACCAATGATTTTCTCGCATTTACCAGTTGATACGTTTAGCGTGTATCCTTTACTGCATATAACCACCACACTCTTCTCACATTTGTCAGTGGTCGGATTGTAGGTGTAGCCATAATCACAAGTTGGCGTGGCTTGTTTCTCACACTTGTCAGTTACAGGATTGAAAGTGTAGCCGCTTGAGCAGGTTGGATCAGCCTTTTTCTCGCATTTGTGATTGACTGGATTGTATGTGTAACCTGTATAGCATGATGTTCCAGAATAAGGATCTCTGGTTTTCACACACTTATTGAGATCTGGCGAGTAGTTGTAATCGTCTGGGCAGCCTGGATTATTGGATTTTACACATTTATCCAGATCAGCATTATAGACATAACCAGAATCGCAGACCGGGTTGGTGTTCTTGTGGCACTTGTTATCCACTGTGCTGTATGTGTACCCAGGTTCGCACGCATCTTTGGTTTTAACACAATTGCCTTCGATCAGCACTTCACCGTCTTCACATGAAGGATATCCCGCACCTGACCCAAGAAGTCCAACCGGTTTCAAGAACCAGACCACCTGGTTAAGCGCCAGTGCGCCGCCAAGAGCAGGGTTATTAATATAGTCGTAGATCGGATCGGTCAGATCGGTCTCTCCGCTAGGTTTGCCAAGGATCAACCAGAATTCATGCTTCTCTTCATCATTCATCCAGGCTGGAAGATCGCACTTGCCTGTCAGCAAATTCATTTCGGTGCCTTCAGGGCAGGTGGGCACAGTTGCGCTCTCACACTTGCTGCCATTGGGTACCGTACCAACAGGGCAGGTAGGAGGAGCCACACAATGTCCACCAGACAGGATCATTCCAGCAGGGCAAACAGTTGGGGATGTGTAGCAATGGCCCCACCATTCCCATGTTCCAGCCGGGCAACCACCTGACGGCCTAATCATTGAGCAAGAATGCCCATCCCATGTCATCCCAGATGGGCAGGATGGATAACTTCTGCATTGGCCTTCATGAAGTTCAGTTCCCGCCGGGCACACTGTTGGGTTGCTCTGGCAAACTAAGCCAACTTTGGTTGTTCCAGCCGGGCATTTATCTTCAGGATCCATGAAGTCCAGCGTCAACTGCTCTGACATCGTTGCACCGATCATCAGATCGTTGATATCGTCTGTACCATCAGGTGGGCCATCATGGCTGTAGAAATCGATGATCTCGGCACTGTAAGCGTTTTTCAAGATCATGTGGTAGGTGCCTTCAGGTAGGCTTTCTTCAGAATCTCCGCTTTCCCACTCAAAATTGGTGGTGGGGTCATTGGCATCTGCCACACGGTAATAGCCGTCCGCCGCATAGATCGTCAGATCAGCTTCAATGGTGGCTTCTTTATTGCCAATGTTGACAAGGTTAAAGGCGTCATTCAAGAAACCGTCTTGAAGAGGTCCGACGCCATCCAGGTCATTCCAGACGATCACCTTGTCAGCATAAACACCAAGTGTGGTGCCAAAATCTGCTTTCAGGAGGATCTGCTGCAAGATGGCGTAACCGGGGATGATCAAACTGGGGTCGATGGTGCTGCCACTGCCGGCTCCGGCTGCCAGGGCGCTGAAGCCCACAAACGAAAGACCGGATGTGACAATCTCAACAGATTCATCATAAGCAGTGGCTGTTTCATAAGTGCTTCCGCCTTCAACATATAAAGTTGTATCGGCCGGTACAACAGCTAATGCTTCTGTAAATGGCAGTGCAACTTGATTACAAACTGCCACAAAACTTGGACAGGTTCCACTCAGGCTGGTGTAACCAACCCACTGTGTTCCATCCCAGAAGAACGGATCGCTGTTAGAGATCACTTCCGCGGCTTTCTGGCTTCCCATTGCCAGCGGATCGCCGTTGCTGTCAACGATGGTGACCTCTTCAGTATTCAACAGATCAACCACTTCTGTGAGATCTTCTTCGACCACAGGAACTTCAGTGGGGGCGGCCGTCTCGACAACCGCTTCTGTCGCTGATTCAGTAGCCACTTCAGTAGCCGCTTCAGTTGCAGCCTCAGTGGCAGCTTCGGTCGGTGCGGCGGTTTCTTCAACGACCGGCGCTTCGGTGGGGGCGTCAGTGCGTACCACCACTTCGGTAGGGGCCGCCGGCGCGTCCGTGGGGACGGCATCCTGGGCGAACACTGACTGTGGTGCAGCCAATGCCGTAATGACGATAACAATAAACAGAATTTTGAATAGCTTCTCTACTGCTCTTTTCATCTCTCTTCTCCTTTCAAACTAATTGAAGAATCCGCGGCGAAACGATAATGGTTTTCACTTATCGATCTCTTTTCCACCCTGGTGATTTAAAACGTAAAACCAGCATCACAGCAGGTGGCCGGTTTCGCTATTTACTCCCTGAAGCCTTTTCCTAGGTTCCCCCCTCAGAAAAGCGACCAGATTTAGGTCTTCAGATCATCGCATCCTATTCAATTTTGCTTCGAAGAAAGGGTATCCCCATTTGGCAGCGATAAAATAATGCCTGGTACGTATAATAATTTGTCTCTGTCTACCATCCTTTGTAAGTTGTATTATTCAAAATCTCTATTATTAATAGGCAACAGCCCAGTTGGATGTCTAAGAATTGCTCTCGATCCCACCAGTAAAAGAGTGTTCAACCAATAATGGAATGCAAAAAAGATTTACTTTTCCACCAGTAAAAAAAGACGTGCTCAATATTGGAATGTCAAAACGATCTTTTAACCCACCAGTAAAAGAGTTTTCTACCAATAATGGAAACTAAAAAACGATCTTCTAACCCACTAATAAGAGAGTGCTTTAACAATAAAAACCGACCAAAAGGCCGGTTTCGCAATTGACTCCCCACATCCTTACCCCATTTCAGAGGTCTGCGACCAAATTCAAGATGTGGATCTTCGCCGCCAGAAATTACATTATTTGATTATTTACCACTTATGTTACTTTATTATAACGACTATTTTACAAAAGTATAGTGGTATT
>DAIEPS010000134.1 GCA_027348305.1 Anaerolineaceae bacterium
GCCTATACTCATAAATGCATACATTCATTTGAAGCATAAGGAGACCCTCAATGACCTCCCATTCCCCTGATTATCTCGACATTCAAGCTGAAGTTGGCATCACCAAACACCTTGGCGGATTCAAAGCCACGGATGAACTTTTGGAACTGTGCCAGGTTAAGGGCGCCAAATCTGTTTTATATGTAGGCAGTGGTATAGGTGTGGGACCGGCCTACATCGCTCGAAAATTCGACTGTAAGGTGGTGGCCGTGGACATATCAGAGAAGATGCTTTCATGGACGACCCAACGCGCATTGGAGGAAGGCGTTTCGACCAAAGTCGAAACCCGTCTGGCAAACGCTCTTGCTTTGCCCTTTGAAGACAACCGGTTCGATGCCGTCCTGGTGGAATCCGTTTTGGTATTCGTCGAGCCCAAAGAGAAAGCAATTTTGGAATGCCTACGCGTGATCCGCCCTGGAGGATATGTTGGTCTCAACGAGGTTTTTTGGACGGAACAACCCTCACCCGAAATGATCGAAGCGAACCGGCGCGTTCAGATGGGGATTGAGTTATTGACTCTGGTCGAGTGGCGGAAATTATGGGAACAGATCCCGCTTAACGATAAGACGATTAAGACTTATGAAATCAATTTGCAGAGAGAAACCAGAGATAGAGTTCAATGGGTCGGACGGCGCTGGTTATTGCGTGCACGGGGACGATTGATTAAACTCTACTTTTCCAATCCCCTCGCCCGGCGAACCATTAATTCTCAAACCAAAGAAACAACCCAATCCTATAAATCCATGGGGTTTGGTCTATTCAGCGGACAAAAATTATGATGATAAAGCAAAAGGGCGAACGCCCCCTGACTGCAAATTATTCACCCTGGCCAACAGGCAATTATTGCATTTAGGCCTACAGGCAATTTCTTCCTTTTGGCCAAGAGGCAAAATCCGCCTCCTCGCCAGAGTTAAAAAGCTGCACCCCGGCGAGAGTGAAAGATTTGCCTTAAGGCAGCCGGAGTGCAGAAATGTGCTTTCTTTGGAGTGCAAAAGGTGCACGTCTTAATCGTGCAGAATTTGCACATGTTTCAATGACTACTTAATAACTACTTAACTACGACTTGATAAACCTAGCCCTTCTTCTTTTTCATCCGAATAAGATCATCCGGAAAAACCAGGTTCCAATCATAACGCGGACTTCTCGACGGCTGCTTGTATTTTCCCAGGTCAATGGTTCCAGAATTGTAATCATTCATAAAACGGGCCAGTGCCAGGGTGACCAGTTGGCTGGCAGGGATGCGCAGGTCTTCAGACATAACGCGGATCTCTTCCCGCAGCGCCGGCGGCAAGTCATAAGTGGCGCGCTGTTCACGGCGTGACTGGATCTTGGCTCGTTCTCGTCCCAATCGTTCACGTTCCTTGCGCGGAAGCTGGCTCTCGGCCTGGCGCTGTTCCATACCACTCAACAGGTCCGCCACAGCAGGGTCAAGTGAAGTGCGTCGTTCAAATTTCTTCTCAGCCATTGATCACCTCCAGCATGCGTGCCAGTACTTGTTTATAACCACCCAACCGCTGCTTGCCGTCCTTATATCCATTCATTGAAACCGAGTTTGGGGAGTAATCCCACAGGGTTTTTCCATAGGCCACCGTTTCTCGAACGCGCGTATCCTGCGGGATGGGCGGCCAGAGATGCTCGCCAAATGTCTTGGCCAGTTCCTGGAATTGCAGAAAAGTCTCGCGGGTAGTGCGGTCAAAGAAGGTCGGTAGAATACTGTAACCACGGTAACGATGTCCGTTTTGGTTGATCTCGGCCATAGTGGTGAGGATTTCCTTGACCCCGTCCAGGGCCAGCGCATCAGGCCGGGTAGGGATGACCACCCAATCTGCGGCGATAAGGCCGTTGATATGCAGCACATCCAGCGAGGGGGCCATATCGAGCAGAACCGCATCGTAATCCGCTTCGTGCAAAATATCAGCCAGGATGGCTTCGCGAAAATCCGAAATGGCGATCTGCCTTTTTACTTTTTCGGTCTGTTTGTCGCCGGGTAACAAATCAAGGTTTGCGCTGATTCGGACCGCGACTTTTTCGAGCGGCTCATCCAGACAGATCAAACGATAGAGCCCCGGGGATTTTTCGAGGCCAAAGGACAGCGCAAGGTGCCCCTGCGGATCAAGATCCACCAGTAAAGTTTTTACCTTCATGCGGGCCAGACCGTCAGCCAGGGTAACGGCGGTGGTGGTCTTGCCGACCCCGCCCTTTTGGTTTGCGAATGCAAAAATTTTCATTTAAGTGCGTTTCCTTGTCGCGGGCGGAGAGTGGCATTGCGGACATTTATGATTTCCGCGCTTAAGGGTCGCCCCTGTGTATTATACAGGGTCACCCCTTGAATAACAAGGGTCGCCCCTGGAATAATCGGAGCCAATATTGCAGGGTCGCCACTAGAAACGATAAACAGGCGTTTTATGGCTGAATTCCGCCGAAAAGCAGTATTTGGACGTAGGGTATTTCTGTGTGCCTGAAAACGCCAAAATAGCTGTCTCTATTTTTATCTCCAGTGGATTATTAATTTGCGGGGAACTGCCTATATAACATCAGGACTTGTTTCTTGAAAAGTGTAACCATGGTTACACTTTTCGTAACTTTCAATTCTCAAAATTACCCATTCTCGAAAATCCATCCGGGAACAAAACAGGGGCATAATCAGTCAATGGGGAGTGTGAACTGTTTTTATTCTCAAAATGCGCCCATATTGCTGGGAGGAATTATGTCAAAAATACAAAAAACATCTCTTTATTGGTTGACCGTTGTTGTCATATTGTTGTCGGGTTGTGCTCAAAAAGGCTTGCCTGGCGAGACGCCAACCCCCTCGTCTACATCCGTTCCGATTGAAATTGTTACAACCCTGGCGGCAACAGACATGGCAGCGATTGAAACAACAGTGCCTGTATTGACCGAAACGGCTTCCGCTGCTGCGGACGCAGGGGAATGTAAACGGATCGTTTTTGCTGAGTTTGATGGTTCGAATTATGACCTCTTCACGGTCTGCCCTGATGGGAGTCAATTAGTCAAAATCACCAATGATCCGGCCGACGATGTTGACCCGACCTGGTCGGCGGATGGAACCAAAATAGCTTTTTCCTCCTCGCGTTCGGGTCATTTTCAAATCTATCTAATGGCTGAGGATGGAAGCGGCGTGACACCGCTGACTGCTGATTTTGAAAACCTTAAACCCATCTGGCTGCCGGATGGCAAGCACATCGCCTTCAGGACGGATGATGGCAAGGGAACGTTTTGGTGGCGGGTTCTGGATGTTGAGACTTCTGAGCTGAACACGATCACAGAACCTTCTTTTGATTTCTTTTTTCAAACACCGGCCTGGTCCCCGGATGGACAGCGTATTGCATATATGTCACTGGTTGAACAACAGGAACGCAATGACGGCTCAAGCCAGATCCATGTGAAGAATGTGGATGGCACAAACGATATCGCATTGACCAACGACACCTGGGCGAATTTCAACCCGAAATGGTCCCCGGATGGTTTGAAGATCGCTTTCCTGTCAGAGCGTGGTGGAATCAACGCTGTATATAATTTATATGTGATGAACAGTGATGGCACGGATGTGCAGCAGTTGACTGAAACCGGTTATCCGGAAGATGCTGTTTACTCGTGGTCCCCTGACGGCAGACAGATCGTGATCGGCAATAACACTCTATTTACCGGCATCTCCATAATCGACCTTGGATCAGGAACTTCCCATTCATTGATGGAATGGACTACCCCGGCTAATGTGACTTCTCCCTCCTGGCAGCCTTAGTGATCAAAATCCCGGTTTCTTCGAAGAAACCGGGATTTTGGGGTTAATCTCAAAGTGTAACCATGGTTACTATTTATCAAAAAAACCTGGTGAATAGCCAGGTTTTCCTAATTCCTAATCACTTATTACTGATCACTAATCCCTATTTCCTATCCAACCTCGCCTTGATCAGCCGGGCCAGTTCTTCGAGCAGCACGAGTGAATCTTTGCCGTTGCCTTTGACCACCAGCGTATCGGCGATCTCGTCCAGGGCTTCATCGCGGCTGAGACGATCCAACTCTGAAAGTGTCTGCACAAAGCGTCTCATTGAGCGTGCGGCCTGGCGCCCAGGTTCGGGAAGGATGGGTGTCGGCGGACGGCGGTTGCTGCCCTCGTTGACCGGAGGCAGGGTGACCATATCCGAGACTTCTTCCGAGGTCAACTGGTTTTGAATGCTCAGACGGATCATACGATCCCACTGTTCACGCGGTGCGGAAAGGATCTCGCGCAGCACACGTTCAGAAAGGCGATAGCGGTCAGCCATATCCAATTGCTGGGTCGAGAGCTGCAGGATGTTGAGAAGCTGCACCATACGCGGACGGGTAAGCTGCATGATCGGCATCAGTTTTTCCCATAGACCGGAAGGCATGCGTGAATTGCGTGCCTGTCTGAAGAATTCGAAATCATCTTCCACTTCAGGGTTGGGCTCAATGCCCAATTCGGCCAAAATGAGAGAAGATACTTCGCAGGCTTGTTCCACCGCTGAAGGCGCCTCAGCGTGCCGGTTCTCAAGCACCTGGCGCTGACGGGTAGGATGGTCGACCACTTCGACCCGCAATTGCGGTTCATCCGCGGCGCCCGATGAAGCGTATTGCAGACAGGCTGCCCAGAAGCGGCGTTCGCCAGTCTCGATCTGAAAGACATAATCCCCGTTCGATCCGCTGACCCACTTGCCGGTAATGGATTTTATCTGCCCATGTTCTTCAAAGGAAGAACCCATCATCAACAGCTTCTCAATTTCGGCAGCGGCTCCCTGGTCAGCGCGTGCCAATGCCAGCCATTCCATGGCAGCCTGGTAGCAATTCATACGTCCGCTGAAAAAGTCTGCTCGCAAAGAGGGCGGCAGCAAGCGGCGCGGTTGAAAACGGTCCGGCATCATCTGGCTGGGAGCCAGGCGCTCTATTCGTTCAATGGCGGGGGCTGATTGTGCTTGTTCAACCGTTGAAGGGGTCTGGATCTTGGACTTTTCAGATGCAGAAGCGGAGAGGTCTTCAAAGGCGCTGAAGCGTTTTTTTGGGGGCATACGGAGTCTTCCTTTTCAGGCGCTTAGCCAGACTTAGTCTTCTTAAGAATGGTGTCCACCAGGTCGGCGTATTCATGAGTGGCGCGCGAACTGGACGCAATATTTTCGGCGCTGCGTGCCCGCGGAGGACGGTAGGTGAACACATCCATGTGGCTGGAGTGGGCGTAAGCCAGGTCTGACGCTTTGTGGATCGGAGGGAGCAGCGTTTGTTTGAAGCGCTGTTGCAGTTCGCTGAGGATCTCCTGGGCTTCGACACGCTGCTCTTCGCACAAGGTGGGCAAGTAGCCGAGGATCTTCAGATCTGGGCGGAAGTGCATCTGCACCTGGTCGATGGTCCGCTGAAGTTCGATCAAACCGGAGACACCCAGGTAGCTGGTCTCGACCGGGATCAATACATAATTGGCTGCTACCAGCGCGTT
>DAIEPS010000135.1 GCA_027348305.1 Anaerolineaceae bacterium
AGTGTTTGCCCCGGCTTTTGAGAGAACAAAATTGCGTTGGGCACTTGTTCCATGGTGAGCAGGTTCATGGCGGTGGTTCCGCGGGCAATTGCCAGGTCGACCGATCTCAACTTGCGGATATTTTCAACGGCTTCCACACCCAGGCCATAGAAGACCAACTTGTAGTTTTTTGCCATGATCACCTCAAAACGAATCTGAGCAGAAATGCTTCAGTAGAATTAAACATTGAGATGCAATCTGCCTGGTGAGAGATCGAAGTAATAGAGTGCTCTACTATTTCCGATCCAACCGAAGACGATTGCATCTCGCTGTAATCAGATTCAAAATCTGAAGAAATTTTAACGTTTGGTATAGGTCGGTGCCTTGCGGGCGCGTTTCAGGCCTGGTTTCTTACGTTCCTTGATACGGGGATCGCGGGTAAGGAAACCACCTTTGCGCAAACCAGAAATGTTCTCATTATCCAATTTGACCAAAGCGCGGGCGAGTCCGAGTTTCACTGAATCGGTTTGACCGGTAACTCCGCCGCCGTAAACGGTGGCAGTGATATCAAAGGTCGCGCGATCTTTTGAAATTGCAGCCAGAGGTCCAAGGATAGCTTCCATGTCTCCGGTGCGCGGAAAATAATGTTCCAACGGCTTATCGTTAACCGTGAATTTACCTGTACCACTCATGACACGAACACGAGCAGAACTTTCTTTTCGGCGACCAATACCTTCGAAATATTGAACTGGCATATTCCTCTAGCTCCTTTATGCTACCGGTTTCGGGTTTTGTGCAGCATGGGGATGTTCACTGCCGGCATAAACCTTCAACCTTTTAAGAATCGAACGACCCATGCGGTTGTGAGGCAGCATGCCCCACACAGCGGCAGTGATCACACGATCCGGGTGAACACGCATTTGTTCTTTCAGGCCTACGGTTTTCAATCCACCGGGATATCCTGAATGTTTGTAGTAATTTTTTGTCTCAAGTTTCTTTTGAGCAATGGCAAGTTTGTCGCAATTGATCACAACCACAACATCACCCATCTCAACACCGGGGGTGAAAGAAGGTTTATGTTTGCCAAGCAGATAATTGGCAATTTGGGTTGACAGACGACCAATGCCCTGACCAGCAGCATCAATCAAAAGCCACTCGGGTTCTTGTTTTCCTTTTAGGACGTAAGTCTTGTCCAGCATAGTCTCTCCGTTAGCCTGTATTCTCAAGCCATGTTTCTAATATACCGTTTGATCAACTTTACCTTGCGTTCTGCCTGCGTAAGCAACTTTGGAGAGGACCAAACCATGAGATGGGGCCAAGCCCGGCTTGATGATCACTCTTGTGCTCAATCCCATTACCAGGTCTTCAAAATTCAAAGTACCTCTGGCAAATTGCACCTGCATATAAACCAGGCGCCTTACCATGTGGTAAAGAAATGCGTTGGCCTTGATCTCATAGACCCAACCGTTGTCCTTTTCAGTCCACCGGCTCGTGAAAACTTCACGGATGGTGGAACTGCCAGGTTTCATTGCCCTTCCGAAAGCGGAAAAATCGTAGCGTCCAATGAAAGGAGCGGCTGCCTCATTCAGCAGTGTTCCAGTCAATGGAGGCCAGATCCTCCAGGCATATCGTTCAAGCAGTGGTTGATCTTGCGGGGCATGATAGAGTGTGTAGAGGTAAGTGCGGCTTGAAGCGTCATAACGGGGGTGGAATTCGGCTTCAGTGCGTGCAATACTCTGTACCACTGCATCATGCGGCAATTTGGCATTCAGGGCGTTAAGAAGAATTTCGTCTTCGTGTCGCCAATCCAGAGAAAATGTGACGACCTGCCCGGTAGCGTGAACCCCCGCATCGGTTCTTCCGGCAAAGAGGATGGTTTCCTCCTGCCAGCCGAGCTCCTGTAAAGCGGCTTCCACAACTGCCTGAACAGTTCGTGTTTTTCCCTGGCGCTGAAAACCTGCGAAATCAGTGCCGTCGTAAGCAAGGATAAGTTGGTAACGTGCCATTCCTAGCCGTCCCTGATGGAACGAGCTATTCTTCTACAAGTTCGATCAAGACCATATCGGAAGAATCTCCGAGTCGGGGTCCTAATTTCAAAATACGGGTATAACCACCATTGCGTGCTTCAAAGCGGGGACCGATCTCATCAAACAATTTTTTAACCATGGCGGCGTCGCCCATACGGGCAGCGGCCAACCGGCGGGCATTCATTTTGTCTGTGTCACTGCCCTTGGCGCTTCGGCGTGCCAGGGTGATCAGTTTTTCAGCCTCACCGCGAATGAATAAAGCTTTGGCGCGGGTGGTGGTAATTTTCTCGTGATTGAACAATTGATTGATCATGGTGCGGCGCAAGCCGATCCGTTGATCTTTGGTTCGTCCTAATCGATAACCAGCTACATTATGACGCATAATACATCACTCCACATCTTTATCGTCTTGCATGAAGCCTTTTTCTTTCATCTTGTCGCGCAATTCATCAAGGCTTTTCTCGCCAAAGTTGCGGATCGACATGACAGCTTCTTCGCCCTTTTCGAGGAGTTCGAGCACATCACCCACATTGGTGATGCCGGTTCTCTTCAAAGAGTTGAATACCCGAACCGAGAGGTCAAGGTTTTCGATCGGCGTTTCGGCTGCTTCACTGGTCAGATGACTGCCAGAGGCTTCTTTTTCAACACCCATCATCAAAGACTCTTCGCTGATGCCTGAGATATAGCGCAGGTGATCAATGACGATCTTTGAAGCGGTGCCCAGAGTCTTTTCCGGTGCAATCGTACCATCGGTCCAGATTTCGAGAACGAGGCGATCATAGTTGGTGCTTTGACCCACGCGGGCCTGGCCAACGGTGAAGTTCACACGTTTGACAGGGGAATAGATCGCATCGACGGGAAGCTCCCCGATAGGGAGTTTGCCGCTGCGATCACCAGCGGGAGAATATCCACGGCCGCGATCGACCGTAAAATCGATATCCAACTTGGTCTTGGCATCATCTACCGTGAACAGGTAAAGATCAGGGTTGACAATTTCGACTTCAGCAGGAGCCTGAATGTCAGCGGCAGTCACTTCACCGGCACCACGAACATCGAGGTGCAAGTGGGCGGTATCGCCTTCATGCAAGATCATGCGAATCTGTTTTACCTGAAGGGTAACTTGAATAACATCTTCGCGAACACCAGGGATGTCACTGAATTCGTGCATCACATCTGATATGCGCATGGATGAAATACAAGCACCATCCAAAGAAGACAGCAATACACGCCTCAGCGCATTGCCGAGGGTATCGCCAAATCCACGTTCAAGTGGACTGATGATAAATTTTCCATAGTTGCGAGCTTCTGCTTCCCGCTCGACTTTAGGTGTAACCATATTAGTTAAAGCGCACACATTTACCCCTTTCCGATACCGATACGTATCCTAGCTCTGGGTTAATGGACATTAGCGTGAGTAGTACTCAACGATCAATTGTTCATTCAGGCTGCCATCAATCTCAGCCCGTTCAGGAAGACGTAACACACGACCAGAAAGATTCTTGAGATCACGATCCATCCAAATAGCGCAAGGGCGCTTTTCAGCAAAATCGGGAAGTTGTTTAAAGTAGGTCAATTTCTTGGCTGCATCAGTAGTTGCAATCGCATCGCCAGGCTTCAAGAGCATGGACGGGATGTCAGCACGACGGCCATTGACGACGAAATGTCCATGGTTGACTAATTGGCGAGCCTGAGCCCGATTTTCAGCCAAACCCAAACGGTAGATCGTATTGTCAAGGCGCATTTCAAGCGTTTGCAAAAGATTCAAACCGGTCATTCCACGGGTGCGGAGGGCAATTCCAAAGGAACGGCGGAATTGACGTTCAAGCACACCATAAACCCGGCGGGCACGCTGTTTGGCGCGCAATTGACGGGCGTAATCGCTCTCACGCTCAGAACGACCTTGTTTGGTTTTTCCATGTTGACCAGGGGCATATCCACGTTTCTCAAACCCGCATTTGGGAGTGTAGCAGCGTGAGCCCTTTAAAAATAATTTTTCGCCTTCTCGCCGGCATAATCTGCATACCGGACCAGTATATTTTGCCATAGTATCCTTCTCCTAAATTACACGCGGCGTTTTTTCGGAGGCCGGCAACCATTGTGAGGTACCGGAGTAATATCAGCAATGGAACGAACTTTCAGTCCCAATGATTGGACAGCACGAATGGCGGATTCACGTCCGGGACCAGGTCCCTTGATGATCATGTCCACTTCCTGGACACCCATGTTCTGGGCTGCCTTGATCGCCTGCTCTGCTGCCAAACGGGCCGCAAATGGGGTGCTCTTGCGGGAGCCTTTGAAGCCAGCGGAGCCAGAACTGCCCCAGCAGATGGTGTTACCCTGCTGATCGGTCACGGTCACAATTGTGTTGTTGAATGAAGCAAAAATGTGAACCTGTGCCGAGGACAGTGTGCGCTTGGTTTTCTTGGTGGTATTTGCGCGACGCGTTGAGCGTACATTTTGAGCCATAGTTCCTCGTTATCCTGTTTAATCTTATTCGTCATCCGATTTGCGCGATCAGACCAGGTTGCCGCGGGGGAGAGAAGGTACCCCACCCGATCCATCAGGCAAATAAGATTATTTCTTTGCAGCTCCACGACGGCGACCGCGACCGGCAACAGTCTTCTTCGGACCTTTGGCAACGCGTGCATTTGTGCGGGTGCGTTGTCCGCGGGCAGGAAGATTGTGACGGTGGCGCATGCCACGATAGCAGCCAATTTCAACCAGGCGCTTGATGTTCATCTGCACTTCTCGGCGCAGATCGCCTTCAACCTTGAAATTCTTGGTGATGTACTCACGCAAGGAGGCTACTTCTGTTTCCGTCAGGTCTTTAACCCGGGTATCGGGATTGACCTGGGTGGATTTAATGATTTCATTGGCGCGAGTGGGGCCAATACCGAAAATGTAGGTTAACCCTACTTCAATACGTTTGTTACGCGGAAGATCAACACCTTCAATTCTCGCCATATGTCCTTACCCCTGTCGCTGTTTATGCTTTGGGTTTTCGCAGATGACAAACAAAGTGCCACTGCGTTTCACAATTTTGCATTTTGCACATCTTTTTTTAATGGATGGTGCTACTTTCATTTTATTGCTCCTTTATACAAAAGGTACTGCTATTAAACCGAAGTTTTAATTATACCCGTGTTTATGCATTCCGTCTAGGAATAGACCCGTCACCCTGCGTAGTAAGGATCAGCGGTCCATTTTCAGTGACTGCCACCGTGTGTTCATAGTGGGCGGTCAGGGAACCATCTGCGGATGAAACCGTCCACTGGTCTGGCAGGACTCTTGTTAAAGGAGTTCCAACCAGGAGCATGGGCTCCAACGCGATGGTCATTCCGACTCGGAGCACCAGACCTCGGCCGGGCACACCATAATTCGGGAGTTGTGGTCCTTCATGCATGGCGCGTCCTACCCCATGGCCTGTGTATTCACGGGTAACGTGAAAACCTTGGC
>DAIEPS010000136.1 GCA_027348305.1 Anaerolineaceae bacterium
GACCAGCAGGCCCTGGCGCGGCGAATGTTGACCTTCTGGCGGAGTGGGGTGGGGGCCGGCTACAACCCCAACCGAGGTCAGGCTTTGGACTTGGTGGCGGTGGTGGACGATCTGGGCCAGGCCCTGGCCGACGTTGCCAAAACCGATCAATCCGAGCCGCACTTCTCTGGTCATGCTTCCCTCCAATTTTGTTTCACGGATTATCCCCTGAAGCGGGAAAATGTGCAAGTGGAAGGATCTGCGACGCCCCTTACATAAATATTGGCATAGGAGTATTCTCCTATGCCAAGAAATGGTTATTAGCTATCAAAAACTTGACTATTTCCCGAACGACGGTCCAAAGATGTAATTCTGCAGGTTGTCGATCAGCAGGTCTTTATCCTCGATCATATTTTTGACAATATCTCCGATGGAAATAATTCCGACCAGTTCATCACCTTCCATCACGGGCAGGTGACGGATGTGTTTGTTGGTCATGATCGCCATGCATTCGTCCATGGAGGAGGAGGGGGTGACGCAGTAAAGTTCCCTGGTCATGTAGGTTTCCACCGGTAACTTCAATGTGATGCATTGATCCCTTGCGACTTCACGAACAAAATCCCGTTCTGAAAAAATGCCAACCGGTTTACCTTTGTCCAACACCATAATGGCGCCTATGTTTTTTTCAGCCATTAGTTGAAGGGCTTCAGCGACGAGCGCGTCTGGGGTAACGGTAACAACTTCACTCCCTTTGGCTTTGAGGATCATACTCACGAGGATCATGTTTTTCTCCTTTTGCAAATACGACAATTATTGTGCTAATTAGTATAGAACAATTTGGATTAAGATTCAATCATTCCGGAAAAAGGTTTATAAATTTCAAATAATTGCCTCTTGACTTTATAATTATCCGCGCTAGAATAAGAACGAACGTTCGTTTTTATTTGGAGGTCTCTTGACTAAAACAGAAGCGCTTACCAAAGGGGAACGCACCCGCCAGGCGGTGCTTGATGCAGCCCACCAGCTATTTGTGGAACAGGGCTTTGCCGCCACCTCCATGCGCCAGATCGCGGATAGAGCCGGACTGGCTCTGGGGGGCATCTACAACCATTTTCCCACCAAGGAGTCCATTTTTTCTGAAGTCATCATGGCTTACCACCCATTTCACCAGGTGATTCCCCTGCTAAAGGATACGCCTGGCGATACATTCGAGGTCTTCGTGCGCAATGCGGCCAAAAGCATGGTGGCTGAATTGGGACGCCGGCCTGACTTCATCAAGCTGATGTTTGTCGAACTTGTGGAGTTTGAGGGCAAGAATATGCCCAATATGTTGCAAACTGTTTTCCCGCAGGTACTGCCGCTGGTGCAGCGTTTCACTGACCGTCAGGACGAGTTGCGCGGCATCCCGCCTTTTACACTTTTTCGCTCTTTTTTGGGATTGTTCTTTTCATACTACATGACCGAGTTCCTGCTGGTTAACATGCCGGCGAATCTTTTCCAGAAGGATTCGCTGGATGATTTTGTCGACATCTACCTGCACGGTGTGCTGGCTCCGAAGGATGTGATATGAACTCACGACTAACCTCCATTATCCGCAAGGAATTTATCCAGATCCTGCGCGACAAGCGCGCACTGGCAATCATCCTGATCATCCCGATCATGCAGCTCTTCTTGCTTGGCTACGCCGCCACCAATGATGTGCGCAACATCCCCCTCGCGGTGTATGACCAGTGCCGCTGCGCCGAATCGCGTTCGCTGCTCGATGCCTACCGCGCCGCGGACTATTTCAGACTGGCTTACTCCGTCACCTCAGAGGACGAGATCAGGGCATTGATCGAGAACGGCCAGGCGCGCGCCGCGATCATCATCCCACCTGACTACAACACCCGGCTGGCCAAGGGGGATGCCCAGGCCGCCTTCATCCTCGACGGCTCGGACCCCACCTCGGCTTCCACGGCTTATTCCGCCGCCCTGCTGATCGGGCAGGCCCATTCGACCCAACTGATGATGGAAAATCTGCAGCGCGCAGGGGTCAACACCGCCCGCCTGCAGCAGCCGCTCGAGATCCGCACCCAGGTCTGGTACAACCCCGATCTGGTCAGCAATTATTTCATGATCCCCGGCGTGATCGGCATGATCCTGTTCGCCATCACCTCCATCCTCACTGCCACTTCGGTGGTGCGCGAACGTGAACGCGGCACGATCGAACAGTTGATCGTCACCCCCATCCGCCCCTGGGAGCTGATCGTCGGCAAGGTGACGCCTTACGTGATCCTGGCGCTGATCAATACGCTTGAAGTGCTGGCTGTCGGGCATTGGTGGTTTGGCGTGCCCATCAGGGGGTCGCTGACCCTGATCGTGGCGACCTCGGGGCTGCTGCTGCTCTCAGGCCTGGGCATTGGGTTGTTTGCCTCGACCATGGCCAATACCCAGCAGGAAGCCATGCTCACGGTGTGGATGACGCTGCTGCCTTCCATCTTCCTTTCGGGCTTCTTCTTCCCGCTGGAAGCCATGCCCGCGGTGCTGCGCTGGTTTTCGGCCATCATTCCGCTGCGCTACTACCTGGTGATCATCCGCGCGGTGATGCTCAAAGGCTCGGGTATCGCCTCCATCTGGCAGGAGACGCTGGCTTTATTCATCTTTGGTGTGGTCATTCTGGTGGCTGCTTCGCTGCGTTTTCGCAAGCGTCTTGATTGATGTCAATAGTGTGAATTGAGGTTGAATATGAAAACTAAAAAGTTCCCAAAATTTATCATTCCGGTTGTGATCCTGGTTCTTGCCGTGGCAGTGTATTTTCTGGTCATCTTATTGACCCCAAAAGCCACCTCTCTGGTCGTTTCCGGCACCATCGAGGCGGAAAGTTCTGTTATTTCACCCGAGATCGGCGGAAAAGTGACCGCGGTCAAGGTCAATGAAGGCGACAGCGTCAAAACCGGCGACATTCTCTTTACCATCGATGACAAACTGCTTCAAGCCCAACGCAGCGTGGCAGCCGCCAACCTGGCACTGGCTCAAAGTGCGGCATTGACTTCACAGGCTGCCGCTGAAACCGCCCAGATCAATTTTGACATGGCATCGGCCGCAGCCAGGCAGGAATCTTCCGCCTTGCGTGCAATGGATTGGACAATTGCCAACCCTTCGGGATATACCCTGCCGGGCGGTTCTTTCACCCCGGCTGAACTGATCGTCGCGGCCCAGGCTGAAGTGGATGATGCCGCAGGCGCCAGAAGCGATGCCCAATCACTGCTGGACAAACTGCTGGCAGACCCCGCCAACCTCGAATTTGTCAAAGTGGAAAACGACCTGCTGGCGAAAAAATTCGCCGCCCAAGCGGCCAATGATGTGCTGACAAAAGCCAACACTACAACCAATTCCGATCTTAAAGATGCCGCCCAGACGGCTTATGATGACGCGCAAACCAAGCTTGACGACGCCCAAAAAGCCTACGATGATCTGAAAGATTCTGATGGCGCGGTCAAAATTCTTGCAGCCCGGAAGGACCTGGTGCTGGCTGTTGAACGCGAGCAGGCCGCACAATCCCGGTTGGCATCCTTACAAACGGGGGAGAATTCACTCAAAGTGAAAGCCGCGCAAGCAGCCCTGGCGCAGGCCGGCGCGGCTGCCGACCAAACCCAGGCCTCCATCCAACAAGCACAGGCTAACCTGGCCCTGCTGGATGCCCAAATTGCCAAACTTTCCATCACCGCACCCTTTGACGGCACCGTGCTCGGACGTTCAGTTGAGGTCGGCGAGGTGCTTTCACCTTCCGCACCGGCTTTCACCCTCGGGCAACTGGATCCCCTGACCATCACGGTCTATGTGCCTGAATCCGAAGTTGGGCTGCTTTCTATCACCCAATCGGCCCGACTCTCGGTTGATTCCTACCCCGGTGAAACCTTTACTGCAGTTGTTATCCATATCGCGGACCAGGCCGAGTTCACTCCCCGCAACGTGCAGACCTCCGAGGGACGCAAGACCACAGTCTTTGCGGTCAAACTGCAAATGTCGAACCCCGACGGCAAGCTCAAACCTGGCATGCCCGCGGATGTGAGTTTCATTCAATAATGGCATAAATATTCGGTCAGCGGCATTACCAGGAGTGAAGGTGATATGAAGATTTTGGCAATTAATGGCAGTTATCGCGGCGAAAAAGGACACACCAGTGCCTTTCTTGAACTGCTCTTTTCTGGCGCTCGAGAGGCCGGTGCGGAGTGTGAAGAAATTGCACTCTCGAAAGTGAAGATCAATCGTTGTTTGGGCTGCGATACCTGTCACACCCCTGAACATTACCTGAACTGTGTTTATTCCGACAAGGATGATGTCGCCATAATCTTTGAAAAAATCGCAGCGGCTGATGTGTTGATCTATGCCACACCCGTTTATATCTTTGGCATCTCAAGTCTGCTTAAATCTTTTTTGGATCGTTTGTATGGCATCAGTGATGTCTACAAGATGTGTGTCACCCATAGTGGATTGATGTTCCATCATGTGGAGCAGGCTGTTTGCTCCAAGCCCTTTGTTTCTTTAGTATGTTGTGACAACATGGAAGACTTAACCCCGCAAAATGTGCAGGATTATTTCAGGAATTTCAGCAAGTTCATGGATGCTCAACGTGTCGGAGTATTAACCAGGAATTACGTCCTTTTTTTTGAGAATGCCCAAAGACCCGGGATCAATGAAAAATTCCCAAAAATGACCGATGTAACTGAAGCCTATAAACAAGCTGGACGCGAGCTGGCTGTTTCAGGGCGAATTCAACGCCGCACTCAAAAACGAGCCAACCAAGAAATCATTCCCATCCCTTTATTTAATTTACTGAAAAGGGTGAGAAAGATAAAACCAATCATGATTCAAAAGGCAAAAGAAATGCTTCCAGGCATCCTTCATGATTAATGGGTTTGATCTTTATAAACGGACGAAATATGCATAATCAAAAGTGGATCCCCTGGCTATACCTCGCACTTGGGCTGGCCCAGGCCGCGCACAGTGTGGAAGAAGTGCTCACAGGCCTGTGGAAGAACATGCCCGAAGTCTCTGGCTGGCTGCACGCCAAGCTGGCTTTTGTGCCTGTGCTGCACTGGTCGGTTGAGGTCTTTGCGGCGGCCAACCTGGTGATCGTGGCGTTATTGCTGGGGTTCAGCCCCTTTGTCTTTCAAAACCGCTCATGGGCCTTATGGGTTGTGCGTGTGGCGGCGGTCATTGAAGTGCTCAACGGCTTGATCCACATCATCCCGGCTGTTGCCAGGGGTGGCTACTGGCCTGGCTGTGTGTCGGCCGTATTGCTGTTCGGCATTGGATTATTAATCCTGTTCAAGATGGGACGTGCTCATGGACCCCAAAACCTTTGATTGGCGCAAGATCAAACCGGCGCAAAATTTACACCGTTTACTTTATGATATCGGCCTTGGACCCATTGTCGGCAGGATCATCCTGCTGCTGACCACCACCGGC
>DAIEPS010000137.1 GCA_027348305.1 Anaerolineaceae bacterium
AGGGCTTAACTTTGCCCAGACGACGAATTGAGCGGCCAGGTCGGCATTGGGGCTGTTCTTGTCAACTGTGGTTCCAGTTCCGCCAAGACCAACGGATTTGTAGGAGTTTTCGTCAAAGACAGGCAACGGGGCGATGGCAATTTTACCGGCCAGATCAGGCATTTCATCTGTGAAGCGGCTCATATACCAGAGGGGATAAGCAACTGCAGCAATTTCTCCGCTATAAACAGCTGCTTTGCCTTCAGCAGTATCTGCGTTACCGGTCGGGATGAAGGCGAGCAAATCTTCGTCAACCCACTTGCGGATGAGTTCAACAGATTTCAGAGCTTCTGGTCCATTGAGAGTGGGCATGCCTTTTTCATCGATCAGGGTGGCGCCCAATTCAGACATCATGATGGTGTATTGATATGCACCATAGGTTTCGCAGTAATACATATATTTGCCGGTTTTTTCTTTGTAAGTCTTCATTGCGGCTTCAAAGTCATCCCAGGTCTTGATGGTCTTATAATCAACGCCGGCAGCATCAAGCAGTTCGGTGTTGTAATACATTACGGTGGCGCCAACATGGCTGGGGGCTGCATACAACTTGCCATCTTTGCTGACCATATCCAAAATCGGAGTAACAAGGTCTTTGGCGTAGGGTTGAATATAGGGATTCAGGTCAAGGAATTGAACCTCACCGTTCATGAACATAGGCCATTTGCCCATTTCAACATCGGCGATATCAGGTACACCTTCACCAGCAAGCTGGGCAGCATAGAGTTTGTCATGAAGGGATGCCCAGTCATAGAAGACGGGGACAATTTTGATCTGTTTGTCAGGATGTTGTTCATTCCAAATGGCGGACATGCTGACAAAATAATCAAGGTGCTGCTGAATGAACGACCACATCTCTAATTCAACAGGCTCGGCAGCGGCGACAGTGGTCGCGGCAGGGGCTTCAGTGGCAGCAGCTTCGGTTGCGGCAGCTTCAGTGGCGGGAACTTCAGTGGCAACGGCTTTGGCGCAGCCTACCAATAAGGCTGATACCATGACCAGGACGGTTAGAATTGAAAGCAAACTTCCTTTTTTCATCTCGAGTTACTCCTTTTTGATATGTCGAAAATCAGCTTGTTACTTCTCAGTTAACCACACGCGCATCTCATTTTCGCCACGATTGCCCCATTGGCTGTATGGAATTAGCGTTATTTCACGTGACTCGTATACACAAGATTGGGAACTGTAAAGCAATTGATCCCAACTCTTTACCGATACACTGTATCCAACCGTCTTCAGAATAGGCATGTTTTCATCAAGCCAATCGCCCTTTACCTCACTGAAAACAGCATCCCCAGGCAATCGAAGTGCACTCAGTGGACTCGCATTATCAATTTGCTCAGCACAGTAAATCGTTTCACCGCGTTGAACACAGAGTTTTCCTGCGGCGGCTGAAACACTTGGATGGGCTTTTAGAATTCTTACTTGCGGGATCAAAGAGTAGGAGTACTCCTGTTTTCCTCCGGCATGCTGAATTATAAAGTATCCATCATCTTGAGCTGCAATTTGATCGCTTATCAATTTTGAGTTTTCCGGCAGTCGCAAACAGACTTCTCTCGGACCGCCATCAATCGTGAGTGTATAGTCATCACCTTTCCGTGCAAGATTTACATAGAGCCCTCCTTTTTTTAATGAAGAACCAAGGTGCGAAAGGATGTACAAACGATCCCCATCAAGTGCGTAAATATATCCAGGGATGGAGGTAAGAATGCGAGCCAAATTAGGCGGGCAGCACGCTACACTGAACCACTTCTGCCTTTGGGTTTTAACGTGAGACAACATGGGGTTGTGGGCGACGGTCTGAGGCACCACCTCTAGAGGATTGACGTAGAAAAAGTGATGGCCATCCCGGCCCATGCCTGAAAGAACCGTGTTGTACAAAGCCTGTTCCCAGATGTCATAGTTCGATTTTTTGCCGTTCAGCAGCCACATCCTTGAAGAGAACAACATCAGCCCAATGGAAGCGCAGGTTTCAGCATACGCACTGTCTGCAGGCAGATCAAAATCACTGGTGAAGCGTTCGCCCAGTTTTGCCGCCCCCACTCCGCCGGTGACATACATCTGTCGTGAGGTCGTGTTTTCATATAACCTGAGGCAGGCCTTTTCCAGTTCTGGATCATGGGTTAACCGGGCATAATCTGCCATGGCACAATACAAGTACATGGCCCGCACCGCATGACCCGAAGCGCAGCACTGTTCACGCACAGGCGCCTGGGTTTGAAAATAATCCGCCTTGAAATGCGCCATATCCGGGAAAATAAATGCATGGTCTTCTTTCGTGCATTCTTCGGTGAAAATATTCTCACCCACACCGCGTTCATTGAGAAAATATCCCGCAAGATCCAGGTATTTCTTTTCCTTGGTGACCTCATAGAGGCGGATCAAGGCCAGCTCAATTTCGGGGTGACCGGGGTAACCGCGTCGTTTGTTTGGACCAAAAGTGAGATCGATCAAGTCAGCGAATCGCCGGCTAATTTTCAGTAATGTGTCTTTACCGGTTGCTTTGTAATAGGCGACCGCCGCTTCGATCAAGTGCCCGGCGCAATACAATTCATGCCCTTCCATGAGATTCGACCAGCGTTTGTCAGGGGCAACGATCGTGTAATATGTGTCAAGATATCCATCGGGTTGTTGAGCCTCTGCGATCAGTTTAATGGCAGCATCGCAAAAAGATTCAAGTTCATCTTTTTTTTCAACACTAAGACAATATGAAACAGCTTCAATCCATTTATAGAGATCAGTATCCAGGAAAACCACCCCGTAATAACGATCACTTGATCTTCCGGCGGCGATTTTGAAATTCTCAATGCAATGACTTTTTTCAGCATTCTCTATGCGATCATTCAATATTTCCCACATATACGGCAGAACAACATCCCGCACTAGAGCAAATTGCCGCGACCACATGGCATCATCCAACTTAACATCAGCGAGCGGAACGAATTCCATCAGTAAAAGACTCCTAACTTGAGTGTGGTTAATCGTTTAACTAACACAATAAAAAAATATTCATTACTGCTAATTTGTAGGGCTCTTGTATTATTTGGTTAATCGTTTAACTGAACTGTATCGAAATTATAGAAGAATTTGAAGGCCATGTCAATACCCAATTTTTCACGACTTCCTGCTCTTCGTAATGAGCACTGGATTTGCTCATCCCGGGTCTTGGTTGAATATAATAAAACAACAAGGTATAAATACATGGACGAAATCACATTCCTGAAGTAAAGTGTGAGCATCGTTGTAACCATATTAATCAGAGGGATTGTACATGACGACCTTGAAAGATATCGCAAAACTAGCCGGTGTATCCATTGCCTCTGTGTCGTATGTGATCAATGGCAACAAGCAACTCAGTGAAGAGACCACCAAACGTATCAACGAGGCCATTGCCCAAACCAACTTTGCCCCCCATTCACTGGCAAAATCACTGCGCATGGGTAAAACATTAACCATCGGCGTACTGGTGGAAGACATCCGTGGTATGCCAATTGCCGACATTGTGAACGGTATTGAGGAAAATCTCGAGGAACACGGCTATCAGATGATCCTAAGCGATCTGCATATGCTAGAAAAGCTTTACAACCAGTATGATCAGATCGTGGATTATCGTTCGTACATCAATAAAAGTGTCCAACAGATGTTGCGCTCCCACGTGGATGGGATCATTTATGTGGGGCTGCATGACCGCCATATTGACAACATCATCGATCCGATCGAACTCCCCTTCGTGTATGCCTACTCTCACGGCTCCAAACACGATCATTATGTGTCTTACAACAACATTGACGGCGCCATGGACGCAGTCAACTACCTGATCAACCATGGACACCGCGAGATCGCAGTCCTTGCCGGACACCCCGACTCGTTTCCGACCCATCAACGTATGGAAGGCTTCATAACTTCGCTCAATAATGCCGATCTACCCATCAGGGATGAATACTTCTTTTATGGCGATTGGGAGTACCCCTCCGGGTATGAACAGATGAAGAAGATCCTTGCCCTGCCAAACCGCCCCACCGCCATCTTTGTAATGAACGACCTGATGGCAGCAGGCTGCATTAATTTTGCTCAAGAATCCGGTTTGAAAATTCCGAATGACCTTTCAATAATCGGCTTTGATAACCGCGAAATTGCCAGCTACCTGCCTGTCCCATTGACCACCATCCAGGTGCCCAACCGTGAAATAGGCCACGAAAGCGCAAAAATGCTGCTGGAGCTGACTACAGGCAGCACCGTGGATAAAAATGCCATAATCCTTCCCTGCAACCTGATCGAACGCGCTTCTGTTGCCTCAATATCTTTGTAAGAACGTTTCACTCCATTTATTTACGTAATCAGAATCCGCCAAATGCTGTGCGGGTGATGATTTCATCCTGCAATTGCCTGCTCAGGTCACAGAAGTAATCGCTGTAACCCGCGACCCTTACGATCAGGCTGCGATATTGTTCGGGGTTTGCCTGCGCGGCTTTGAGCGTCTCGGCATCCACCACATTAAACTGGATATGATGCCCGTCCAGATTAAAGTATCCGCGAACCAACTGCACGAGCGCGTTCAAACCCTCTTCGCTTTCCAGCACCTGCGGGGTGAACTTCTGGTTGAGCAGTGTACCGCCGGCGCGCACCTGGTCCATTTTTGCGACAGACCGCACAACTGCCGTGGGGCCATGCCGGTCAGCCCCCTGCACCGGAGAGACACCTTCTGAAAGAGGTTTACCCGCGAGGCGCCCGTCTGGCAGCGCGCCGGTAACCGAACCGAAATAGATGTGGCAGGTGGTCGGCAGCATATTAATGTGATACTCGCCGCCTCTCGTGTTTTTCCGTCCGTCCACCGCGTTGAAGTAGGATTCAAAGACGCGCACCATCAGATCGTCCACAGAATCGTCATCATTGCCGTATTTCGGGGTGCGGTTCAAAAGCAGTTGCCGGGAGCGTTCAGCCCCAGCAAAGTTGGTATCCAGCATTTTCAGCAAATCCTCCATGCTGAAGGTCTTTTGCTCGAACACATGCACCTTGAGCGCAGCAAGAGCATCCGCCATGCTGCCGATTCCCACGCCCTGGATGTAGCTCGTGTTGTAGCGCGCGCCCCCGTTGTGATAGTCTTTGCCGCTGCTGATGCAGTCATCTGTCAAAAGGGAGAGAAACGGCGCGGGCATGTAATTGGCATACAGGCGTTCGATCACCTGGTTGCCCCTCACCTTGATATCTACAAAATACAGCAACTGCTTTTCGAAAGCACTGAAAAGCGTGTCAAAATCTTTGAATTGTGCCGCCTCCCCTGTCTGCAGACCGAGCTGTTTGCCGGTGCGCGGATCGATGCCGTTATGCAGGGTCAATTCAAGCACCTTGGGAAGGTTGAAATAGCCCGTCAGGTTGTAG
>DAIEPS010000138.1 GCA_027348305.1 Anaerolineaceae bacterium
ATGGGGGTGTCTTGTTGACCATTCAAGATCGGACGGGAGGCCTCGAAATACCACTGCGAGTTGTTGCCCGGTAATTCAGACTTGCCGATGATGACATCCCACGCACCGGCGAGTTTGCCGCCGGATGGATTATCAAGGTTCTCGTTTGCCCAGTTTGCAGGCACCATTTCAGGCAGATTCTTAATGAAGAGTTTTGCTTCGTATAGATTACCAAACAGCATCACAGCCGCCAGCGCGAACAAACCGGCTGAGTAAGCCCATTTTCGGGTGGTTTTTTCGATATGGGTTGACGCGGTCCACGCGGTGAACGGGGAGGCTCCATACATGCTGTTTGAATGGTTCAAACCGGTGACCAGGTTGTAACCGACACAGAAAACACCTATCCCGGCCATGGCATACCAACTGGGTAAGATCAGGTTATAAGCGATCGACGGCATAATGCCGGTCAACTTCGTGGGGATGGCAGCCATGACGTAGCCATAATAGTAATAGTTTATGTAATGACCCGAGAACCAGGGGTTTTCCGGAGGGAAGTAAACGGCTTTCAATACAGCATTGAAGAAGGCAAAGTCCATAGGTTTTTCGCCGCCCATCCAGGGCTGCCAGAGGTCAGGGTTGTTGATCCTGATGATCAGCATGAATACAAATGCAGCGGCAAAAATGATCTCAACACTCAACAGATACTTCCAGCTAGATTTGACGTATTGAATAAGATCAGCTTTTCTACGCAAACCGAAGTAAACGCTGAGCGCCGTCAACAAACCGACAGCGAGCAAGATCGACCACCGTGTAAAAGCCAGCAGATTCAAGCTGCTTAATATCCAGGCCACCCAGGCGGTCAACAGCAGCGCGGCCATTCTTGCCAGCGGATATCCGCGGTCGGGCAGGCCTGAGAAAACGGTAAACACAAGTGGAAAGACCAGAATTCCCATGATCAACAAAACGAAATACCAGACGATGGTTCCAAATACCTGACTGGTATTGATCAGCGACAGGCGGTTGAACATGGCGGACCATGTGCCGCCAATTTTCTGCGCGGCAAGTTTGAACTGCGGAAGCATCATGGCAGTGGGAGCCTTGGTGTAAGACATGGGGGATTGGAATAGAACATTATCCAGGTTAACACTATTCAACACTGCTTTAACATGCTCGATCGAAAAGCCAGCGGTTTTCTTGAAGATAAATACCTTGGGGTGGTCGTAAACAGTGAAGGATTCATCCGCGGATTGGTCGTTGAGTTGGAAGGGTCCGATGGTTGGATTGTTGACAAAGGTGGCCACAAGTTCGAAACCGAGCGGGCTGATGAAACCGGAATTCAAACCGTAGGCCTTGTTTTCCAATGCGTCGCTGATGCAGCCGGAACAATCAAACAGCTCCTGGTAATACCTGGTGGTCAAGGGATAACGATTTGGCAGGCGCGGCATGGCGTCATAACTGCGGTTGGAAGGAATAACGAGATAATCGCTTCTGTTCAAGATATCGATCATCTTTTCGCGCTTTTCGGGGGTATCTGGTTCATAGGTCTCGAGGTTGAGAGGAGTGTAGATGCCTCCAAGCGGATCAAGGTATTTAACCGCCAGGGGCAGGGCATCATCCCAGGTGGTTTCAAGCGCATAAGGTTCGCCGAATAATCGAATAGGTCCCCCTGCTGCAATTTCGTAGCGCACCTGATAAACGCTGCCTCCAGAGACATCCACTTTGGGCAGGTTAAATTTGGGTGCCAAGCTTTTGCCGGGCTGATCGAAGATCAAAGTCTGGTAGGCAAAGCTTAATGGGTTATTCTCATCACCGTCTTTTAGTAAACTGACTTTTAAGATGGTTTGTGTGGGATTAAAAGTTTGCTCGAAATGATTGATGATCAAATGGTTTACTGGCACATCTGCAAGCGGAATGATCTTGAGTTTTCCTTCAGCGGGGGTTACGGCAGCATTATTGACTGCTTCCCAAACCAGGGGAATTTTCGTGTTTTCATCTTCATCTTTTTGCAGAGAGACGTCTGACAAAGAATAGGAACTGCTGTTGGTCACCCTGTAGATGAAATAATAGGTTGTGTCTTTGGTTAAGGTGATCTCACCAAACGGGATGTTGAGCGCTGTGGAGGTATCGTAATCCGCGACAGGCAGACGACCTTCAGTGACAATATCATCCCCATTTTCCTGTTTGGCAATCCTGAAGTAGATGTTGACCCCCACCTGTTGAATATCCGTGGAGGTTACCGTGCTGACTGTGCCACTTTCGGCCACGTGGATATCAATTTCAGGGGAATCCCCCGGCTCAACCGTCCAGCGGTTGATGATGGTTACCGGATAGCTTTCTTGCCCGTTGGCAGTATCCACTTTTAGATTGAGCGGCCCCTGGATGTGATCAACGATCCAGTTGGAGGCAGCGATACGCGTCATGGTTTGAGTGTATATTTTTGAAAACCCGAAAGCATATGCATAGGTGTAGAGCAGCACGATGCCAATGAGCACAAACGCAGAAAGGCCTTTCCAGATCGGACGCAGCCCCGAGAAGGGTTGGCGTACCTGGAACTTGTATTCAGCGAGCGCCTGTCTGCTTTCTCTGGTTTTCTCCCAAATCTGCATGAGCGCCCAGGCGGCGAACATGATGATGAACGGGTAAATGATCAAGAAGTAACGCATGTAGCGCCAAAACTGCATATTCTGCCAGACGAAATAAACCAGGATCCAGGTGAACGGCAAAATATGGCTGCGCCATTCGCCCTTCCACATGCGCAGTGCGGACCAGGCCCAGCCTGCCCAGCCGGCGATCCCCAGCGGGATGCCCATGCCCCAAACCACCATGTTCACCCAGGCGTAGGAAATCGGTCTATTCGTCCAGTGATGGTTGGGAGGCCATTCTGAGAACCCTGCGACCTGGTTGGTGACTTCCTTAATGGTGTCGATCCATCTCTGGTTGATCCCCAGGCCAAAAAAGCCGGGACCCATAAAAGCGTAAGGCTGAAAGACCCTGAAACCAATGAACATAGTAACGGCTGCCAACAAAAGACCTGCCAGCAAGATCAGCATCTGGTTGCCAAACCCACTTTGCTTGCGTACGGTCATAAAATGGATGAAGGCGGCCACTGCGATGATGCCAAAGACCGGCAGCGCGTTGACTTTGCAGGCGCCGGCCATGCCGACGACCAGACCAAACAGCCCAAAATAAACCAATTTTTGCCAGTCCAGCCTGAATTTGGGGTTGGTTATTTGTAGCGCATTGAGTGCCAGGTAGATGGCTAAAACGACAAAAACGGTGCAAAACGAGTCCACGGTAAAAAAGTGGGACATTTGGATCGGGAAAACCGCAGCAGCGTAAAGCCCGGCGGCAAGTACCCCCGTCTTTTTGTTATAGAGCTTTTTCGCCAACAAATAGATCATCCATAGGGCGAGCATATCAAAAACGGCAGAGATCACCCTGCCCACCAGGACAATTTGATCGTAGGAGGTCTTATGGAGAATTTCAGCCACAATGCGCGTGGTGAAAAGCGGGAGCATGCCATAAGTGTATGATCCATGATTGACCGGGTTCATCACACTGTTGGCAGTATCGAAGTATTCCTTCAGGCTGGATACCGAATGGATATCGTTGGCTACTGTGGTGATATAACGCTCATCCGGATGCTGGTGTTTATTCAGGTCCCAGTTTGTGCCGTTAAATCTGAAGAATCCCGCGATGAGGATGATGAAGAAGAGCAGCAGGTTCAAGTTAGTATTGACTGAATCTTTAATTTTTACTGGTTTGGGGGTGGCCGGCACTTTGTTTTTTTCGATCGCATCCCTGGATGGAGTAAGGTCAGTATCTGCAAAAGCAGTTTCTTCAACAGCAGGTTCATCAATGGCAGGTTCTGCAATGATTGTTTCAGGTTCTGCGGTGTGTGGAATAACTTCAACGGCTGGGGCTGGCTGCCCTGATTCGATTTTGATCAAAGCCTGGATGCGTTCGAGTGTGGCAGGGTCAATGCCCCAGACCTGGTTCAATTGGTCAATGGTTTGATATGGACGGAAGGCGATGATCCGTTTTGCCAGGCGGAGGCTGATCTTTAACTCTGAAACCATGAGCTCTTCATCAGCGGTATTGATATCGATCAGTGGGTGCTTTGTTTTCATATAGGTTCCTCCGCTATTACATGACGATTAATTCCTGGCAAATGCAACCCCCAGGGTTTTCATTTGATTTTTTCTATCGTAATAAATAATTATATATGTTTCCATATCTTTTTGCTCCATATAAGCTCCGATTTCAAGGGTGCGCCTTAACCAAAATTTTGCAAAGCATGCTCAAATCAGAATGGCGGCCGCCAAAACCTAGGATACAATACTCAAGCCTCAAGTATTTGAAGTAATGATTAATTTGGTAATATGCAGGAGCAGACAGCATGGGCAAAACAATGGACTATTTGCAATGGCGGGGGGATCTAAGCTTTTCAAAGGACCCTTTTAATGATGTCGATGCGCTCATTGTATCGTTATTAAGTTACTTACCTTTTAAAGATATTGTTCCGGGTATTGAATCAAAAGAGGAGATCACTCTCAAAGAGGTAGCGGTCCAGTATTTTTCGCAGCCTCCAAAACCTGACAATAAACCCTCAAATATCAATCCAACAGCGAGTTCAACTTTTGATTCTGAATTGGTGGAGTTATTAAAGAGAACTGCTGCCTGTTCCAGATTTGAAAATGTGCGTTTGTCGCGCTACGACGAAAACACGGATTTCGTCATTGGCAGGCAGTTTGCGGCCTTGACTTTTACCTTGCACAACCTTGAACATTCGAAAGTGGTTGCTTTCAGGGGAACCGACAACTCATTGGTAGGTTGGAAAGAAGACTTCGAGCTGGCGTATATGGAACAAATCCCTGCCCAGGAATCCGCCTGCAATTATCTGGAGCGCACCATCGGGATCTTATCAAGCCAGTTTATCGTTTGTGGTCATTCCAAAGGTGGAAATTTGGCCATGTACGCCGGTTCACACCTCAATGCAGCTCGACAGAGCCGATTAACAAGGATCATCAATTTTGACGGACCGGGGTTTGACTTTTCCATTGTTAAGAAGGCGTCATTCTCACATTGTGAGCACAAAATATTCAGTTATATTCCTGAGGAATCCATGGTCGGGATGCTGCTGGAACCGGTTGGACAGCGGACCGTGGTTTCGAGTTCCGGAAGATTTATGAGCCAGCACAATGCCCTCAATTGGGAAGTAGAACGATCGAAGTTTATCCATGGAAAACTGTCTGGTAATGCCAAACTACTGGAGAAGACACTTAAAACCTGGCTGACCGATATTTCATTAGCAGAACGCGCCATGTTTCTTGAAGCACTCTTTGATATTTTGGGCGCCTCAGAAGGAACAGCCTTAAGGTTCGATCCACAAGAGAATTTA